>JACRCT010000548.1 GCA_016218885.1 Deltaproteobacteria bacterium
CCCACAGACCAACGACGAGCACCGCGGCCAGTAGCAAACGCATGATGTCTCCTCCTGCAGCGAGCGAGTTGTCCCTCAACCCGCTGAAGAACTGCAGTTGCACGCGCGCAGGAGAGGGCCGGCGACACGCACCTTACACTCGGCCAGCGTTTCCTGGAACGAGCTCTCTGGGGCCCGAGTTGACAAAGCCTGTTCCATCCTGGCATCCGGTAGACGGTGAGCTGGTTCAGCGCATCAGCGTTCGCGTGCGTAGGGCCAGGTTCACGATCTTGGGCGTACTCGTCACCATGCACCTCACGGCGGGCGGGCACGTCCTACAACTGCTCGTTGCCGAGACTCCTGGCACCGGGCAAACGTCTTCCCGGTGCCAACCCTCCGCGGCGGATAGCCGGCGGATAGGGCGTAGGGGTTGTCCTGCCACGCTGGAACGCGCAGAGCGCTCCTGGGCTCCTCGCGCGGGGAGGGGAGAGAGGCGGTCGAGGAGATACTTGACAAGGTCAACGACCACGGCAAGCATCGGCGGCATGAAGCCATCAGATCCTGCCCCGGTCGAGGTCCTTCACCACCGGGGCGACGAGCCCCACCTCCTGCGCGAGATCGTCCGGACCCACCAGGTGCTCATGGCCGGATTCGCGCGCGAGGTGGGCATGCCATCGTCGCGCTTCGCGCTCATGAGGCTGCTCGCCGTCTCGGAGCAGAGTGAGCTGGGCGTGACCGAGCTCGCGAAGCGCCTCGGGGTCAACGCGGCGGCCGTCACCCGACAGGTCAAGGAGCTGGAGGAGGAGCGGCTGGTCCTTCGCCGCTCAGACCTCCGAGACGGGCGACGCAGCTACGTGAAGCTCTCTGCCAAGGGTCGCAGGCTCTTCGCCCAGATCCACGAGCGAAGCCACCAGCTCGAGCGCTCGCTGTCGGCGGTCATCGACGCCGGCGACATGGAGACCGCGGCGAGGGTTCTGATGACGGTGCGCGAGCTCATCGAGGGCCTGCGCGGAGCAGCGAAAGGAGAGATGCAATGACGCTCGATCTGCAGGGTTCTGCCCCCCGACGGCGTGCCTTCCACCTGCCATTCCCTCGCCATGATCGCACCGCGCACATCCGTATCGACCTCGCGCGCTGCGCGGCTTGTGGACGCTGCGCCGAGGCGTGTCCGCGCGAGGTGCTGGGGATGATCTCCGTCCTGCGCCATCGGCACGTTCACGTCGATCGGGCCGACGAGTGCCGCGGGTGCCAGGCCTGCGTCGCCGCCTGCGCGCAGAAGGCCATCCACCCCCGTGCCGTCGACGGTGCCAGCGGTGCTGCGAGTGCCGCGGGTGCCGCCGGTCGCCGCGAGCGCTCGGTGCTGGAGGCGGGGCAGAGGCCGACCTCCTTCAACCACCGCGCCTTCACGACCCTGATGATTGCGCTGACCGGGCTGGGGCTGCCTGCCACCGGTATCGCCAACCACCTACTGGGAATTGCGCCCCTCACCTCGGCGCGGCACGCGTGGATGTCGGCGCACAACGCCTTGGGGCTCCTGTTCTCGGTGTTCTGTGTCGTGCACGTGGTGCTCAATCGCCGCGCGCTCTGGAGCCACCTTCGAGGCAATCCGGCACGGGGATTGAGCGGCATCAGTCGCGAAGCCGCGCTCGCGGTAGTCAGCGTCGGCCTCGCCCTCCTGCTGCTGGTCGGTCACGCGTTCCACGCCGGGCGTTGATGGTGCTCGGGCCCGGAAACGTCTTCTCCGAGTCTGCGGTGGCCGCCTGGTCGACGAGAATCGGCGAGACGGGCGGGTTGGCCAACCTCGCCAATAAGGACGGGAGAGGTGTACCGTAAGGCCGTTTTCGCCTCGGTCGACGCGTTTGCCGAGGCGTACTGCCACCGCGATCGGCGCGCTGACGGGAGCCGAGGGCTCCGGCGGAGCCGCGGGAATGGGCTCCTGTTCGTCCTTCGGCGCTCGCTCTGCCCACCTTCAGGCGACGATGAAAGCGCTGCTCCTCCTTCTCACGCTGCTCTCGGCCCCGGCGATCGCCGCCGAGCCGAAGGTAGTGATGGTGCTGTACTTCGATAACAACACCACCGATCGCGAGTACGACGTGCTCCAAAAAGGGCTCGCCGACATGCTGATCAGCGACCTCGCAGGCGTCGAGGGGCTGAAGGTGGTGGAGCGCGAGAAGCTGCAGGCGCTGATCGACGAGCTCAAGTTGCAGGGCACCAGCTACTTCGACTCCGGAACCGTGGGCCGGCTTGGCAAGGGCACGGGTGCGCGCTACGCGATCACCGGGTCGATCACCGCGGTGACGCCGAAGCTTCGGCTCGACGTGCGCCTGGTGGACCTGCAGACCGGCGAGGTGGAAAAGACCGAGCAGGTGACGGGCGAGCGCGAGAAGTTCTTCGAGCTCGAGCAGGCGCTGGTGGCTCGCTTCCTCGCGCGCCTGGGGCTCAAGGCGCCCAGCGAGGCGCACGCGGGAGAGACCGATCTCGACGGCGCCCTGGCCTACTCGAAGGCTCTGGACCTTACCGACAAGGGCGAGCTCAAGGCCGCCTCGGAGCAGCTCTCCAAGGCGGTGCAGGGCGCGCCCGACTTCACCCTGGCGAAGGAGCGCTACGCCGAGATCCTCAAGCGGCTGCGGGAGGCGGGCAAGAAGCGGCAAGAGGTGCTGAGCGCCGAGGAGCAGGAGCTGCTTCAGGGCATCGCCGCCTCGTTCGCCCGCGGCCTCAAGCCCCCGCTCAAGCCCTACGAGTTGGAAAGCTACTTCTGCCACCGCGGCATCAACCGCAGCTACCTCGGCTGGAAGCTGACCCGGCTCTTGCCCCAGCCGGCCAGCCCCGAGCTGCCTCAGGTGATCAATGCAGCTACCCGCGCCGAGGCGGTGGGTCTGATGAAGCAGTACTACGCCAACTGGGAGCAAGCGGTGAACGACTCGCTCGCGATGCAGGAGCACATCAAGCCCCCGATCCAAGCTGTCGAGTGCCCGATGACGCTGCACAAGCTCGGCAACAAGGACTTCGCGCTCCTCAAGCACAGCCTGCGCGTGCCGTTCTACTTCTCGGTGGATGTGAGCCCGATCGAGGTCGCTGTCGACCTGGTCGAGTTCACCTTCGCCGGCAAGGTGCACATCGAGGGCGGGCCGGGGGACTCCGCAGAGGGCACCACCTGGCGGTTCGCGCCGACGCTGTTCGCGATCGACCCGTCGTACGGCAAGAAGATGCTCGCGTTGCTCGATGCTGCGCAGAGGCAGCGCGACTTCCAGGGCAACACCTATCCCGGGCTCGAGTACCTGGACACCCGCCTCGCCGCCGCACGCGCCGATGTCTTCATTGCCACCCGCGAGCCGCAGAAAGCGATCGCGGTGCTGCAGGCCCTCCTGGAGAAGTACCCCAAGTTGAAGCGCTACAAGGCGTTCGAGAATGCGGTGGAGGACCTGATCGGTGTCTCTGCCGAGGCTCTCGCAGCGCAGAAGGCGATCAAGACCTGCGACGCCGCCGCGCTTGACGCCACCATCGGCCCAGAGGTGCGCCGCATCGCCGACGCCCAGGGCCCGCGCGGGCTGGCGCAGGTGCTCAAGCAGCTCGGCAAGTGCGAGGGCGAGCCGGCGAAGGCGGTGCTGAGGAAGGCGCAACTGGCGGCCGCAGCCGAAGCGGTGCTCTTCGGCGACTGCACGCTGCTCAAGGCGCTCGAGGCGATGGGCCCTACGCCGTACGCCACCGCCTGCGACGGCGAGTAGGGGACCGCGGAAGGTCAGCGGCTGCAGATCTCCTTCCATAGCTTGGCGCGGGCTGTCTTCTGAGGCGACTCCGGCTCCAGCCGCTTGGACAGCTCCTCCCGCTTGGCGGCGAGCCCGTCCTTCATCTGCGAGGCGGCAGCGGTTTGCATGGAGCTGTCTTCGGCGAACCAGGCGATGACCCATGCCTGCAGCCCCAGCTGGTCGGGTCTGAGCGAATGAAGCAGCCGCGCGGCCTCCTGTAGAGCGCTCTGACGCTTGAGCGCCTGCTTGAGCGGCGCATTCTCAGAGGCGGCCTTCCAGGCTATGAGCTCTGTCTCGAGCGAGCGGAACCCCTCCTTCCAGGCCTGAGCGAGCTCTGGGGACTCTCGTGCCGCCTGCAGCACCGCGAGCTCGAAGAGCGCGTCGGCGAGCTCCTCGTGGGGTGCGAGTTGGGGCCAGGCAGCCTGCGCCCGACGCCAGGCGGCGACGGTCTGCTGGGCCTGGGCGATGTCGCCGTTGAGCCGGGCGAGCTCGCCCAGCGACTGCGCCTCGAAGGCGCTCACTGCCCCGAGGGTGGGGCCGTGCTTGGCCTCCTGTTCGCGCAGCTTGGCCAGGGCCTGGAGCGCCCTCTCCCGTCCCTTGCGGATCTCCTCGTCGCGCGCGCCGGACTCCCACTCCTTCTTCCAGTCCTCCTGGTGCGTCGAGTCGATCTCGCTGACGTGGCTGAGGCGCTCGCCCAAGCTCTGCAGCGCCATTGCGTCCGTGAGCCGCATGCTCCAGGAGAGCTCGCGCTGATAGGCCTCGGGCCGCCTGGGGGCCAGCACCTGCTCCTGGCGCATCAGCTCGAGGGCGCGGCGGAAATGGCTGTTCGATCGCAGCTCCTGCGCTACCCGCTCGCGGTCCGTACCGTCGAGGAGGATGGCCACCAGCGAGTCGAGCCTCACGTCGGACAGGGGCAGGCCGCGCACGTGCGTGCGTTTCTCGACCACCGCGAAGACGGCCCGATCCTCGAGCAGGCCAACGAGGTTGCTCAGGATGAGGGAGTTGTCGGGCTCGAGGCGCAGCGAGGCTTCGAACATCTGCGCGGCCTTCTCGAGATGGGAGGGATCACCAGTGGCGGCGAAGCGCCCGTTGTAGGCCACAGCCGCGTTGTTCGCGGCGGAGGAGTTGTGGGCGGCGTCCCGGGAATAGCCTTCGGCGGCCACGGCCAGCTCGCGGTCGGCTTGGATGAGCTTGCCGTCGCGCAAGAGAAGTTGGCCGCGGGTGTTGGCGAGGGCGAGCTTGACCGGGATAGCCTCGCTGCCCGTCTTCGTCAGCCAGCGCTCGCGCTCCTCCAGGCTGCTCGTGAGGTTGGCCAGGTACATCGCCGCGGACTGCTTGAGGTCCTTGTCGCCCTTGTCGAAGACCCCTTGGGCGGCCTCGCGGGCCCTCTTGACGAGGCCCAGCTCCCGGTAGGCTTCCGATACTGCGAGGTGCAGCCGCAGGTCGCTTTGCTTCAGCAGGCCGGAGAGCTCGCGATCGCCCTCCTCGGCCTTTCCGAGCCGGTGGTAGACCTGCCCGAGCCCCAGATGGAAGCTGGGAGTCCCCTCGGCCTCCTCGCGGATGGCCAGGAAGGAGCGCTCGCCCTCATCGAGCAGATTCTGGCGCTCGTCGCCGTGGGCAGAATTGGCGCGGCGCAGCTTCACCGTCCCCAGGCTGATCGACGCCGGAACCGCGCCTTGGTCGCGCTCGTATTCGGCTCGCAGCCGTCCCAGCTCGGCGTCCTTGTCCAGCTCGGTGGAGAGCCACTCGTGGAAGACGGCGTTCTTCTGCTCCTCGGTGCCGGTCTCCAACCTGCGCTCGATGTCTTTGGGGAGGCCGCCGCTCTTGGCGCGTGCGATGAGCTGGTCGCGGACTGTGTCGATGCGCGTCGCATACGCCTGGCGCGCGCTTTGGAACCGCGGCAGGCGCCGGCGCAGGTGACGCTCGAGGATCGCCTCGGCCTTCTCCAGCTGGCCGGAATCGGAGTAGCAGGCCGCGAGCATCCTTTGCCCTGGCGACACGATCCATCCCGGGGCCCCCAACGCCTCGATGGTGGCGACGGCCCCGCTGAGGTCGCCGCGTGCCCGCTGGGCGGCCGCCAAGGCGAGCGTCAACCATTGATCCTTGGGCTCGCGGCGCAGCGCCTCGCGCAGTGCCCGCTCCTCACCCGAGCCGAGCAGCTCCTCGCGCCCGGGGTTCGCGGCGAGCGCTTCAGCAGCCCCCAGGCGTTGCTTGAGCCGCTACACCAGGGACGCAGCCTCGGGCCGCTGGGCCACCGCCTTGAACCAGCGCTCGAGACCCTCCTTGGCCTCGAGCAACAGCTCGTCGCTCGCGACGCGGGCCTCGAGCGCGGCGATGCCCTCGAGCGCAGCGGCCTCCGCCCCGAGCTCGCTCCACTGGCCAAGGGCCTCGACCGGCCAGTCGTCGGCCAGCAGGCGCGCGACGCCTATCCGGCGCTCGGTGCGGGCGGCCACCAGGGCCTTGCGCTCCGACGACAGCGCGAAGCGCGAAGCCAGCTCGAGCAGGCGGCCGGAGGCCTCGAGGTCTTCGACCGTCCTGTCGCCGAGCTGCTTCGACCATGCCGACAGGCGATCAGCGAGCAGCTTTCCGGGGGCGCCGTCGCGAGCCCACAAGAGCATGGCCTCGAAGCTGCGCACGAGTCGCGCGGCCTCCTCGACCTGCCCGGCGGTGAAGGGCTCCTTGAGCTTGGCCGTACGCAGGCGAATCCAGGCCTCGGCCGCCGGCTGGATCTTCTCGGGGTCG
>JACRCT010000527.1 GCA_016218885.1 Deltaproteobacteria bacterium
GCGCGCAGGGCGTGCTGCTGAGCCAAGGCGGCATCGCCGGGGGCTTCAGCCTCTTCTTGAAGGATCGCCGGTTGCACTACGTGCACAACTACGTCGGCGCGCTGGAGCTGCACGTCGAGTCGGAGGTCGACGTGCCCGAGGGCGAGCGTGAGCTGCGCTTCGAGTTCGAGCCGACCGGCGAGCCCGACATTGCACGGGGCAGGGGCGCGCCGGGGCGCGCGCAGCTCTACGTCGACGGCGTCCTGGTGGGCCAGGCCGACTTCTTGGTCACCATCCCGCTCACGCTCGGCCTGGGCGAGGGCCTGTCCTGCGGCCGGGATCCCGGCTCGCCGGTGACCTCGCGCTACCGCCCGCCTGTCCCGTTCACCGGAACCCTGGAGCGGGTGGTGGTCGACGTGTCGGGCGACCTCATCGTCGACACCGACAAGGAGATGCAGGCCGCCATGGCCCGGCAGTGAGGCGTCCCGGCAGTCCGGCGGAGAAGGCCGATGGGCGACGACCGAAGCCCGGAGCCGACCGGCCGCGCGCCGCTCCCGCCGGACACCACCTACCTCGCGGAGACGCGGACGCTGCTCGCGCTGCTGCGCACCGGCTTCTATATCGCCGGCGGCGGCGTGCTGGTCTCCGAGCTGCTGCTGACGAAGTGGCCGGACTGGGTCGTCGTCGCGGTCTTAGACCCCCTTCGTCCTCGCCGGCTACGCGGTGATGGGGTGGGCGCTGTACCGGCACCGGACGCTGCGCAAGCGCGCCGGCGCCTCCGGGCACGAGATGGACGCGCCGACGTGGCTCTACCTGGGAGTGACCGCGACCCTCCAGGGGCTGATCGTGGTGGTCCTCGTCCTCTACCTGCTGCGCCGCTGAGCAGACGCGGGCACTGCTTCTCCTCGCCGTACTCGACGCCCTCCTGGCCGCGCCCATAGAGGGCGAGCGATCTCGCAGCTCCCAGCCGTCGATCGAATCGTGAGCCGCCGGAGGGCTCCTCGGCCACTTACCGGGTGCTCGATGTCGAGCGCGGGGAGCCGGCGCTCAAGACGCGCGATCGGCGCTGCCGTGCTGTCGGCTGCCTCGCAATTCGTCGTCTCTTCGAAAGGAGCTCGAGATGCGTCGCTTCTGGTCGATCCTGCTGGTGGGGCTCGTGGGGTGCTACCAAGCCGTCGATGTCGATGACGAGGGGGCCGAAGGCCGGGCCATCGTGGCGCCTCCCGAAGTCGGTTCTGGACCCGACGTGACCGTCGCCGGCACGCCCGAGACCATCGTCGCCCCATCAGCCGCGTGTCCCTCGAGCGGCTGGTGCAAGATGGGCGAGCTGCCGGTCGACGGGCTGAAGTCGCTGTGGGGGAGCGGCTCCAACGACGTGTGGGTCGGAGGCCGCGAAGGGCTGTTCCACTGGGATGGTCAGTCGTGGTCGAACCGCAGCGCCGACCTCGCCTCCGCCGATAGGTACCGTCTCATCGTCGAGGATCTGTGGGGGAGCGGCCCCGACGACGTCTGGGCAGGAGTCTGGCCCAGCGAGGTCTACCACTGGGACGGCTCCAGCTGGGCGCTGGCCTATGTCGGAAACGACTCCTCCGTCGTCAACGACCGCAGGCTCTGGGGCGCCGGGCGCGGCGACGTGTGGATCCTCAACGACAAGGGGGCCACCCATTGGAACGGAAGCGCCTTCGAGTACACCAGGCTGCTCGAGGACGAGGAGGAGATGTCGGCGGTGTGGGGCAGCTCGTCCACCGATGTCTGGTTCCTGGGGGTGTACGGCACCGTGGCGCATTGGGACGGCAGCGCCTGGGCCAGGATGCAGGAGCGCACCCGCCCACCCAACAGCGCGGGAGGCTTCCTCGCTCTGGGTGGAACCGGGCCTCAGGACGTGTGGGCTTTCACCGACTCCGGGGCGCTCCACTGGGATGGCGCCACTTGGCTGGATTCACCGATAGCCTCCGACTACGAGGAAGTCTGGGCAGCGTGCCAGGTCTCGAACCACCTCTGGGCAGTCGGCGACGGCTCCCCGCGAGATTGGGACGGGAGCGTGTGGACGGCGAAGCCGATCGTCGACGATCCCCCCCGCAGCCTCCGCGCCTGCTGGGGCAACACGCCCACCGAGGTGTGGGCCGTGGGCGAGAGGACCGTGTGGCGCTGGAGCGCTGGCGAAACGGACTGAGGACAGTTGGAGCCGCGGTCACCCGCCAGGCAGCCCACGCAGCGAAGGTTCCCTCCCACAAGACGACCGCGGGGCCGGAGGATCGCCTCCGGCCCCGCGATTGGGCTCCTCACTTCGGAATTCGCGCCTACTTCACGCGGCGGAGCACGCTGACGCAGTTGCTCACGCCCGAGCCGCCCACGTTGAAGGTGACGCCGACCTTGGGGGTCTTCTTGGTGGGCGCCAGGCCGATGGGCTCCTCCATGAGCTGCTTGTAGACGAGCGCGTGCATCGAGGCGCCGGTCGCGCCCACGGGGTGGCCCTTGGCCTTCAGGCCGCCGGAGAGGTTGATGCACACCTGCTCGTCGTCGGCGGTGAAGCGGCCGGCCACGTAATCCAGGCCCGCCTTGCCGTCAGCCGAGAAGCCCAGCGCCTCGGTGGTGAGGATCTGGTTGATGGTGAAGCAGTCGTGCACCTCGGCCACGTCGATGTCCTTGGCAGTGACATTCGCCTCCTTGAAGGCCTTGGCCACGGCGTCCTTGCCGGCCTCGAGCACGTGCTTCTTCTCGCGCTTCGACAGCGGCATGTACTCCTCGGAGTGGCCGATGCCGGCGATCTCCACCACCTTCTTGCGGCTCGCCTTGGCGTTCTCGGTGCTGGTGAGGACCACCGCCGCGGCGCCGTCGGTGACCAGCGAGCAGTCGTGGAGCCGCAGCGGCGCGGCGATCATCATGTTCGAGCCCTTGCCCGCGTCGGGCAGCGCCATGATCTCCGCGGCGGTCTGCGGGCCGTTCTGCACGTGCGCCAGCGGGTTCTTCGAGGCGTTGCGGTACATCAGCGCCGCGACATGCGCCGACTGGGCGCGCCACTCGCTCTCGGAGAGCTTGTACTGGTCGATGTAGGCCTTGGCGAGCTCGGCGAAGAGCGCGGGGAAGGTCAGGCCCTTGCCGCCCTCCTCGGGCCAGTAGGAGCAGGTGGCCAGGGTCTGGGTCATCGACGGGGTGTCGACGAGGTTCATCTTCTCCACGCCGACCACCAGCACGTTCTTGTAGCGGCCGGCCTCGATGGCGTAGAGCGCGTCGTAGATGGCCACCGACGACGAGGCGCAGGCGCACTCGGTGCGGGTCATCGGCTTGAGGCGCAGCGCGGGGTCGATGGCGGTGGCGATGGGCGCCACGTGCTCCTGGTTGACGAAGCGCGACGGCGAGCACGCGCCGATCCACACCGCGTCGATGTCCTTGGCGGCCAGGCCCGAGTCGGCGATGGCGCCGCGGCCGGCCTCGATGATGAGGTCGTAGAACGACTTCTGATCGATCTTCTTCTTGAAGGAGATCATGTCCTTCACGTCGATCAGCGACCCGAACTTCGTGTTGTACGCACCGACGATGCTCACTCTGCTCATGACGGGACCTCTGGGCTTCGAAAGGGGTGGGTTACTTGGCCAGGCCGTTGCTGATCAGGCCGCCGGTGATCTCGAGACAGGTGGCGTCCACCGCCTCGTTCTGCGCCGCGAACATGATGATGTCGGCGATCTCCGAGGGCTCGATGAGGCGGTTGATGTGCACTCCCTTGAGGATCCCGGCGAGCGCTTCCTGGTTCATGCCCTTGACCATCGGGGTGCCGACGTAGCCGGGAGCGATGGAGACGCAGCGGATGTTCTGGATGCCCTTCATCTGGAACTCGCCGACGATGATCTTCGGCCACAGCGCGATGGCGGCCTTGGTCGAGGAGTAGTTGAGCTGGCCCGTCTGGCCCACCTTGTTCACCGACGAGATGGGCACGAGCAGGCCCTTGTAGCCATTGTTGGCCATGCGGATGGCCGCCTCGCGCAGCGTGATGAAGGAGCCCACGAGGTTGACGTCGATGACCGCCTTGAACTGGTCGGTGGTCATGGCCCGCTTGACCTTCCCCGTCTCCTTGTCGAGGTTGATCATCAGGCCGTCCTTGATGATGCCGGCCGAGGCGACGCAGATGTTGAGCGCGCTGAACTTCTCGATGGCCAGGTCCATCAGGGCCGCGACGTCCTCCTCGTTGGTGACGTTGCACTTGGCCCACGCCACCTGGCCGCCGGCCGCGGAGATCTCGCCGGAGACGCGCTCGAGGTTCTTGGCGTCCATGTCCCCGATGACGACCTTGACGCCCTTGAGCGCCATCGACTTGGCCACGGACTCGCCGATGCCGCTGGCGCCCCCGGTGACGACCGCCACTGCTCCCTTGAGTTCCATGTGGTCCCTCGCTGGTTTTTTGAAGAGATGCTGCACCGCACCATGCGGCAGATTAGATACAGCATTTTTCGCTGTCGTCAACCCCATGCTGCGCCGCAGCACATCTGTCAGGATGGGGCGGGGACGATCTGCGGGCCGGACGGCGGTGGCACCCCGGGGCCCGATGACGAAGCGTCCCCCCGGTGCCGCCGACCCGAGGCCGAAGCTGCACGACGTCGTGCAGCTTCCCACCCGCTCGCTCACGCGTGCGGCGGCTTGCTCTCCGGATTCGGGTGGGAAGGAAAGGCCTCTACTCCTGCCAGTGAAAGGCGTCGACTCCTCGTCTGCGCAGGCGTGAGGTGCGATTCGGGTGTGCCAACCAACACGACGGCTCAGCGGGGCCGGACCTTGCTGCGCTGGAAGCCCTGGACATGGAGGGCGGGGTCGAGGTTGGGATCCCACGCGCCGTCGTCGGCGTAGATGACCTCGCCGAAAGAGCTCTCCCAGCGGTGCTTCCACTCGTTGGAGCCGAGCTCGGGCCGGCCCGTGAACGGGTTGAGGTACTCCTCCTGCCCGGTGAGGGTCAGGTAGGCCTCGCTCTGGATCGCCGCCTGGGTGCGGGACCGGCTCTCGGCGATCTCCTTGTCGATCTGCTGGAGGTGGGCCAGCGTATCCCCCACGATCTTGGTGCGCTGGGCCTGCCCGCGCAGCTCGGCCGCGACCCAGGCCGGATTGAGCTGGAAGGAGTTGACGACCACCTTGGCCACCGGCCCCCAGGTGTCGAACTCGACCTCCGGCGCGCGGGCCACGATGGTCAGGGCGTTGCTCCACATTCCTACGCCCATCATCGAGAAGCCCTCGATGGCGGTGAAGAGCACCTCCTTGAAGCGGGTGCCGTCCTCCTCGTAGACGACGGTAAGCGCGGCGGCGTCCGCGTAGTATCCAGCGCCGGCGGACAGGAGCGAGCGCGCCTTTGGCCCTTGCTGCACCGCCTGCACGATGTCCGGACGCGGCTCGGTCTTGAGCACCTTGAACGCCTGCGCCCGCGGGCGCAGGCGGGTGAAGCCCTGGGTGAGGAAGGCCGCCGGAGTCGGCATCACCGCCACTGGCATCCCGTTCCACTGTGGCGTCATCACGTACGGCGAGGGCACCACGTAGTTCACGTGCGGCAGGTAGCGGATCATCACCTTCCCCGCCGCATCTCGCTTGAGAGTGAAGTCGATCTTCGCCTCCACCGATTGGCCCGCTCCGCCGGCGGTCATCGGGTTGACGCGCACCATTCCTCCCTCGGTCAACCAGCCCCTGGGCGCGAGGATGACGAAGGCTGCCTCCGTCCGATCCAGGTAGCGCTGCAGATGGATCGAGCGAGCCTGGGAGCCGCGCGGCATGGCAGGCTCCTTGGTCTGGGTCCCCGCTGCGGCGACGACCGGGGCGCCTCCTTCCGCCTGCGCGGGCGACGAGGCGTTGGCGCAGGCGGCCATCGCGAGCTGCCAGCCGGCCATCACAAACCCCAGCCCAATCGATCTCATGGACGCCCTCCCGCCGTGGCTCTCGGGCTCACCTCGCCGGCCTCTTCAGCTCCTCGACGATGCGCCGGGCCCCGTAGATCCTCTCCAGCGACTCGAGCAGCGCCGCGCTGTGCACCGCGACGCAGCGGTTGAGCGCCTCGTCGTAGCCGTAGTCGCCGGCGAGCGAGTGGATGTTGCCGTCGAAGACCAGGCCCGCCGCCTCGCCCTTCTGGTTGATCACCGGCGAGCC
>JACRCT010000528.1 GCA_016218885.1 Deltaproteobacteria bacterium
TCTGGCGGACGGTGGGTGGCAGCATCCTGCGACGCGTGCTAGAAGACGCGGGCGATGACACGACTGTGGCGCCTGATTCTCATGCTCGCGTTCTGCCTCATCTGCGTGACGCAGGCGTGGGCTGCTCTCCAGGCGCCCGTAGAGGTCGCGTGCGAAGAGCGGTGCCCGAACGACGACGAGACCGGGCATTGTCCGCCTTCTTGCTCATGCGCCTGCCATGCGCCCGTGTACAGGGTCGGCTCCCAAGCGAGCTCCATTCGCGTTCGGCTGCCGGCCCGGCGCCTGACCTGGGAGGATGACGCCGTCCCGGCCTCACCCGATCCCAGCCCCTTCTGGCACGTTCCCAAGAGCCCAGCCTAGCCTCTCCTCGTCTGCTGGCTGTCGTTCGGATGCGCGCTGTGGCGCTGCACGCCTTCCTTGGGCGGTGCGCGGCGCTTGGCGCTGCCCTCCTGGGAATGCTGGAGGCACACTTGGGTCCCGTCCTGGCGAGCGCATGTGCGCTCGTGGCAGGGGCGGCCATGGCATTGGCCGCTTCACCTGCCGCAGCGCAACCCCGCACCATCTCCTGGGCCGATCTCGTCCGGCTCGTCGATGAGCATCCCCGCCTTCGTGAAGCGAGCTCGCGCACGGTGGCCGCCCAGGCTGGTGTCGCGGCGGCAGGCGCCATCCCCAACCCCTCGCTCGACGCCACGTTCGGCCGCGGGGCCTCGCAGGACGGGCCCAAAGAGGCGCGCTTCGAGCACGCCTATGAGTTGACGATCCCGCTCGACTGGCTCGCGCAGCGAGGGCCGCGGGTGGAGGCCGCCCGGGCTGGGCTCGACGAGGCGAGGGCCCAGGCGCGCGCCCTGCGCCGCGAAGTCCTGTGCCAGCTGGGCACCCTCTTCTGGAACGCCGCATTCGACCACGCCCGGGTGGAATCCCTCGAGGAGCTCGAGGCGCAGGTCGCACAGGTCGCCAGGCTCGTCGGGCTGCGCGTCGAGAAGGGCGAGGCGCGCCCGATCGAGGTTCCCAGGACCGAGACGGAGCTCGAGCGTGTTCGCAACGAGCTCGCAGCAGCGCGCTCTCTCCTCAAGGCCCACCGCGGCCAGCTGCAGCTCTGGATTCCCTCTCTTGCGGGGGCAGGCTGGGCCATCGCCCAGGGCGCCTTGGAGGCCCTCCCCAAGGTGCCCGAACCGGAGACCTCTCTTGGTGCGGTTCAGGACCATCCGTCGCTGGAGGCAGGGCGAGCGCGGGTTCGCGCCCTGGACGCGGAGGCGACCTTCGAGCGCCGCCAGCGCGTCCCGGCCGTCTCCGTGAAGGGCTTCGTCGCGACAGAGCTCGACCGCCAGAGCATCGGGGCGGGGGTCGGGGTGACGATTCCGGTCTGGAACTGGAACTCCGGTCGAATCGCCCAAGCCGAGGCGGCTCGCGATGCCGAGCAGCACCGGCTGGACGCGCAGGCGCGGGAGTTGCTGGCGAGCGCGAGCGAAGCGCTGAGCTCCTGCGCGCAGGGAGAGCAATCCGCGACGCGCTACCGCGACCAGATCCTGCCTCGCGCCGAAAAGGCCGCCCACATGCTCGAGCGCTCGCTCCAGATAGGCGAGACGACGCTCCTCGACGTGCTCGACTCGCGGCGAGTCCTCGGCGAGGCGCGTCGCGAGTACCTGGCGGCGCTTCTTCAGACCCAGCTCGACTGCAACCGGCTCCAGCTCCTCCTCGGAGAGTCGCGATGAACTCCAGCCTCCGCCCAGCCATCCTCGCTGCCGCCTGGACCGTCTTCGCCTGCCAATGCCCACCTGGTGAACAGCGCACGCCGCCAGCAGAAGGGCGAGCTCTGGCCTCCCTGGCCGGCGGCTCCGCCATGGGCGAGCAGCAGAGGCGCGATGGCCACGCTCACGAGAACGAGGACAATCATGGGCACGAAGGCCATGGCGGCGAGAAGGAGCTCTCCGACATGGACCGTCCGGTGGACGAGCTGTTCAGCGCCACCTGCGAGCACGGCCGGAAAACCTTCGAATGCGACGAGTGCCGCTACGAGATCGGCGTCGTCAAGGCCCCAGGAGGGCTCTTCGATGGCGCGCTCCTCAAGAAGGCCGCGGTGGGCCAGAGGCGGGTCGAGGCGCCCATCGTGCTCACGGGCGAGATCAAGTTCGACGAGCGTCGAGTCGCCCACATCAGCGCGCAGACCGAGGGCGTCGTCCGCAAGGTCCACTTGAGCCTGGGCGACCGAGTCAAGAAGGGCCAACCCCTGGTCGAGATCGAGAGCGTCAGCTTCGGCCAGGCCGAGAGCGAGCACCTCGAGGCACAGGCCACCCTCGAGCTGGCGCGACGCAGCCACGACCGCCAAGCCGAGCTGCGCCAGGAGAACATCACCTCTGAGAAGGAGTACCTGCAGGCGAAGCGGGAGCTCGAGGCGGCGCAGATCCGCGCGCGAACCGCGGGGGACAAGCTGGTGCAGCTCGGCCTGCCTCCTTCAGAGCTGAAGGGTCTGGGCCAGAGCGGCGCGCGCGCGAGGCTGGTGCTGCGGGCTCCAGCGGACGGGATGGTGCTGGTGCTGCACGCCGTTCCCGGCGAGGTCGCCAAGTCCGAGGAGCCGCTGCTGACCGTCGGCGACCTGAGCACGCTCTGGCTCTGGGCCGACCTCTACGAGCGCGACCTGGCCCTGGTCGCCGATCATCAGTCGGCGGGCGGGTTGCAGGCCCTGGTCACCGTCAAGGCGTTCCCCGGCGAGGAGTTCCCGGGAAGCGTCGACTTCGTCGGCCCGACCATGGAGGAGGCCACTCGAACGGTGAAGGTGCGCATCGGGCTCAAGAACCCGGCCGGCAGGCTGCGGGCGGGCATGTTCGCCAACGTCCGCATCTTCCTCCCGGGCAAGGAGGAGGTGCTCGCCCTTCCCAAGGACGCGGTGCTCGAGGACGAGGGCCGCTCGTTCGTGTTCGTGCACCACCACGACGACTACTTCGTCCGCCGCCCGGTGAAGCGCGGCAGGGCCTGGGCGGGCTGGGTCGAGGTCACGAGCGGGTTGGCCGGTGGCGAGATGGTCGTCAGCGAGGGCTCCTTCCTCCTGAAGTCGGACGTCCTGCGCTCCAAGATGGGCGCGGGCTGCGCAGATTGAGGTACGGCCATGGCGCTCACCGTGTGGCTGCTCAAGAACCGCTTCCTCGTCCTGCTCGCGACGGGGGTGCTCCTCGTCGCGGGCTTGGTCTGCTGGACCCGGCTCCCCATCGACGCCTTCCCCGACGTGACCAACACCCAGGTCATGATCCTCGCCAAGGCGCCCGGCCTGGCCGCCGTCGACGTCGAGCAGCGCGTCAGCTACCTCATCGAGCAGGCGATGCGCGGGCTGCCGCGCGTCAAGCAGGTCCGCTCGCTCTCGAAGGCCGGGCTCGCGCAGGTGGTCATCGTCTTCGAGGACGGAGCCGAGACCTATTGGACGCGCCAGGTGGTCTTCGAGCGGATGGCGCAGGCGCGCGAGGAGCTTCCGTCCGGCGTCGAGCCCGAGCTCGGTCCGATCAGCACCGGGCTCGGAGAGGTGTTCCAGTACACGCTGGAGAGCGACCGCCACGACCTGACGGAGCTGCGCACCCTCCAGGACTGGGTCGTCGCCCCTCTGCTCAAGCCCCTTCCCGGGGTGAACGAGATCAACAGCTTCGGCGGATATGTGAAGCAGTACCAGGTGCTGCTTCAGCCGGACAAGCTGCTCAAGTACGGGCTGACGATGACCCAGGTCGTCGAGTCCATCGAGCGCAACAACGCCAACGCTGCAGGCGGGGTCATCGTCCAGGGCTGGGAGCAGATGTACCTGCGCGCGGTTGGCCTTTTGCGCGACATCCCCGACATCGAGCGGATCGTCCTCAAGGCCAAGGACGGAGCCCCGGTCTACCTGCGCGACGTGGCCGACGTCGTCATCGGCTCCGAGCCGCGCCAGGGAGCGGTGACTCGCGATGGCAAGGGCGAGGTGGTCGCGGGCATGGTCATCATGCTCAAAGGCGAGAACTCCAAGGACGTCGTCAGTCGCGTGAAGGCGACGGTCGAGAAGACCGGGTCCACCCTTCCCGAGGGTGCGCGCATGATCGTCTTCTAAGTGCGGACCTCGCTGATGGAGGCCTGCTTCTAGACCTTCGTGGTCGCGCTCCTCGAGGGCGGCATCCTGGTGATCCTGATCCTCTTCCTGTTCCTCGCCGAACTCCGCACCGCGCTCATCGTCGTCTTCTCGCTGCCGCTCACCTTCCTCGTGAGCTTCATCGTGATGGGGCAGGTCGGGCTCTCCTCCA
>JACRCT010000529.1 GCA_016218885.1 Deltaproteobacteria bacterium
CGAGCCCGCGCAGCCGTTGATTTGTGCCCAGCGGGCGAAGCTGTAGGGTGCCGAGGTGAACTGTCCGCCCTCGTACCGGACCATGGTGTCGCCCAGGCCGTGGAAGTGGATGACTGAAATCGGGCGCGCGGGCGTGCACGCCTCCAACGAGAGGGTGAACGAGACCGGGGCCACCGCGGCGAAGACGTCCGCAGCCTCGCAGGCGATGCGGTGGGAGAGCGCGCCCCCGTTCGACAGCCCTGTCGCATAGACGCGCGACCTGTTGATGAACCAATTCTGGGCCACCTGCTCGATGACCGCTTTGGCCAGACCGACGTCGTCGAGTCCCGCCTGCTGGGCTTGACCGCAGCAGACCTCGGCGTTCCACGAGTTCTGGTATCCCTGGATGTACACCACGATGAAGCCCTCCCGGTCGGCGACCTCTCGGAAGCCGGAGTTGTTCGCCTGGTGCGTGGCGGTGCCCGTCCAGCCGTGGAAGTCGAGCACCAGAGGAACGGCCGCGGACTTGTCGTAGGCGGCCGGGACGTGGACGTTGTACTGCCGGGTGAGGCCGTCGAAGCCGAGCTCGCGCGAGAAGTTCCCCGAGCCGAGGTCGACGGCAGGCGGCACGTCACAGGCTCCGCAGTCCGCCGGACAGCTGCTGCAGTCTTCATCCATTTCACAGGTCAGGTTGCCGCACTTGGGCGTGGGTGGCGGAGGCGGAGGAGGCGGAGCGGTGATCGTGAACTCGCATTCCGCCTGCTTCCAGATCAACGAGCTGTACTGGGCCTTGGCGTATACGGTGACGCGGGCGACGCCTACCTGCGCGCGCCAGCTAGAGGCGGCGACGGGCAACGTCATCCTGCCCAAGAGGTTGCTCTCGGCATCGAACCGGAAGGTCTCGCCACCGATGGCCAGCGTCACGCTGAGGCTGCGCCGCGCGGCGAGGCCCTCGCCGCTGATGACCAGGTCGGTGGGGCCCGACATGGACACGGGGTTGGGCTCCACGCTGCATCGCCCTCTGGCTTCGATGGGCTGCGCGCCCTCCGCGGGCTGGGCGTCGGAGCCGATGGCTCCCTCGCCGCACCCAAGTAGCCCCAGCAGCAGCGGGGCCGTCAGACAGGCGATGATCGACGGAGCGCGTGTCATGTCCTTCTCCTCGGTTGGTTGGTTGTTGGGGCGTTGCTGCAGGACGCAACAGCAACCGGTATGCCGGGCAGGAGGGGCGCGGGTCCTCCGGCCTGCGCGCGGGAGCTTCCGCGGCGCATTCTCTGGGGATTTCCGGGGCCTCGCGCGGACAAGCCAGTGCTCCCGCGGGCCCGGGCGGGTTCGCCTGCTGGATCGATCCCGCAACAGCTGTCGTTTGCTTCCCGCATCCGCTCGAGCCATTCAGCGTCGGTGGTTCCGCGTGTCGGTTGACGATGATTCCAGGGCCTCGTTCACAGCATCGGCCACCTGAGTATGTGACAAGCGTGCGCGAGGCCACGCGGCTGAGCCGAGCTGAGCGACAGGACCTTGGGACTGACGTTCGACCCGGAGGAGAGAGCGCGCGGTTCAGTTGTCGTCATTGCCGCCAACATTGCCGAGCAAGGACTCCTTGAGGGCCGCAAGCGCCGTCGCATGGGACTTCATTTCCCCGTGGCACAGCGGGTAGAGGTTCTCGTAGTAGCTCCCGGTGATGTTGGTGTGTATCCAGTCGGTGGCGTCGCAATCGTTGGCCCCGTCGGCCCAGTACACCGAATAGAGAGTGTCTCCCGGGGTCTCGTCGGCAGGAATGCTCCCAAACTCGTCAGCGCAATTGCGGTTGGCCCCGGAGAGGGTTACGACGCGGCGGACCTTGGAGACATCGATGTGCCCAAACCAGAGGCCATCCATGATGTTTCCACCGCCGCGCGAATGCCCCACCAGGTCAATCCGGGAAAACCCGGGGAAGGCGGCCACCACCGCATCGAACCAGCGCCCGACCTCCACGGCCTGATCGACGGAAGAGGCGCCGCAGAGCGGCAGGCCATTGATCGCCTCGGGCATGCTGCGAGCAATCAGAAGCTCCTCCGCCCAGCCCTGCGACACGAGAAAAGATATCGCCGTGTCCCAGGCGGTCGCAGCGTTCCCAAACAACCCGTGGACGAAGAGCACGGGATACTTGGTAGTCGCCTTGAACGTTGGGACCGTTAGGACATTGGATTGCACCCCCGCGCTCGCCACCCTGATCGTGCAGTTGGAGTAGGTGCCGTTGGCGAGAGTCCAGGTGATCTGATTCTCACCAGCGATCGCCGCAGTCAGGCCGCTACTACCGCAGCTTCCTCCGTAGACGATCGTCCCTGCCGCGCTCGAGGTGAACATGTAGGTCGCGGTTTCGTCGGTCCATGCCGGTACCGCCGCGACTTGCGTGATGGTGATGGTCCCCGCCGTGACGTTGAAGTCGATGACGTAGCTCGTCGTGTTGGCATTGAGCGCCGCGTCGCGACAACGCACGTAGTAGGTGTAGGACTGGCCGTCCACGAGCCCTGTCTTCAAGGTGCTGTGCGAGGTGCCACCCGTCGTCGCGAAGACGTTGGACATGCTGGCATAGGTGGCCGTTGCCGAAGTGCTCCACCTGCAGGTGGCAGGCTCATCGGTTGAAACGCTCATCGTCGTTGACGCGGTTCCTGAAGGCAGGGCTCCCGAGGGCGCACCGTTGCTGAGGAACGGCGGCGTGGTGTCGTTCACGCCAGCGGCGTCCGAGGGGCCCTCCCCGGCGGCGTCCGAGAGGCTCTCCCCGGCGGCGTCCAAGGGGCTCTCCCCAGAGGCGTCCGAGGGGCTCTCCTCGGCGGCGTCCGAGGGGCTCTCCCCGGCGGCGTCCGAGAGGCTCTCCCCGGCGGCGTCCGAGGGGCTCTCCCCGGCGGCGTCCGAGGGGCTCTCCCCGGCGGCGTCCGAGGGGCTCTCCCCGGCGGCGTCCGAGGCGGGCTGGGCGTCGGAGCCGATGGCTCCCTCGTCGCACCCAAGTAGCCCCAGCAGCAGCGGGGCCGTCAGACAGGCGATGATCGCCCGAGCGCGTGGCATGTCTTCCTCCTCTGTTGGTTGTTGGGGCGTGGCTGCAGGACGCCACCGCAATCGGCATACCGGGCAGGGGGACGCGGGTCCTGTCTGCCCGCGGGAGCTTCCGGCGGATTCCTTGGGACTACCGGGCTTGGCGCAGACACGCCGGTGCTCGCGCGGGCCCGGGCAGGTCCGCCTGCTGGGTCGATCCCGCAGCAACTGTCGTTTGCTTCCCGCATCCGCTCGAGACCTTCAGGGTCGGTGACTCCGCGTGTCGGTTGACGATGATTCCAGACGGTCGGCCAGGAGATCGCCGGCATAGGGCGCCTGCAAGAGACTGATCGGCACGGCCCATTACACGAGAAGGTGGGGGCTCGAGCGCTGGCCCGCCCGAGCCCGCGGGCGTGCAGGTGAAGGCGGCTGCCGGCTGGCCAAGGGCCATCGGGTTCAAGGAGCAAGGGACCGCCCGCTGCCTACGGCTGCGACTTGGCGAGCCGCAAGCCGAGGTAGTCGCTGCGGAGGCCAGGGCCGCCGTCGTAGCGATACGCCGCGCGCGTGTACTGCACGCCGCTGCCCCACGACCCGCTGCGTCTTACCCGGGACGTGCCTGTTCCAGGCCCTCCTGGGTCGGTCACCGCCCCCGGATAGCTCCCGTACCAGTCCCAGCACCACTCAGCTACGTTTCCGCTCATGTCGAACAATCCCCACCCGTTCGCTGCCTTCTGCCCCACCGAATGCGTCCTGCTCCCGGCATTGCCGCAGTACCACCCAATCGCATTCAAATTCGCATCCATGCCACAGAACTCTTCCGTGATGCCTCCGTTGTAGAACGCCGTCGTCGTCCCCGCTCGATAGGCGTACTCCCACTCCGCCTCCGTTGGCAGCCGATACCCCACGCACTCGTACGGGTTGCCACCAGCCGCGTTCACCGTTACCCCGCTGCACTCAATGTCAATGCCTGGAGTGCCCGTGCACCCTGTCAGCGTGTAGCACTCCGCGAGGCCCTGCGCGCTGGACACCGCGTTGGCGTACGCCAGCGCCTCCCACCAATTCACCGTCTCCACCGGGCAGCCGCTCCCACACGACGAGAAGTTCGACGGGTTGTTCCCCATCAGAGCCTGCCACTGCCCCTGCGTTACCTCCTTGTCCTGCAAGTAATACCCCCGCATCAGGGTAACCTGATGCTGGGCTTCATCGGCGCGGCGGCCCAGCTCGCTGAATGGTGACCCCATCGTGAACGTCCCGGGCGCGATCCACACGAACCCGTCCAAGGTGCAGCTGAACCCGTCGCCGGTGTAACCCGCGCTGCAGGCGCAGGTCCGCGACCCCGGCGTGTTGCTGCAGGTCGCATTCGCGTGGCATCCGCCATTGCCGGTCAGGCACTCGTTGATGTCCGTGCACGCCGCCCCGTCGATCTGCCACCCGTCCGAGCACTGCATCCCGCACCGCGTGCCGTCGCAGGTTGCCGCGCCGTGCGGGTCGGTAGGGCAAGGGGTGCACGACGTCCCGCAGGTGGCCACGCTGAAGTCGCCGACGCACGCGCCGTTGCACAGGTGCCAGCCGTCCAAGCACTGCATCCCGCACTGCGTGCCGTCGCAGCTCGCCGCACCCTGCGGGTCGGTAGGGCAAGGGGTGCACGACGTCCCGCAGGTGGCCGGGCTGAAGTCGTCGACGCACGCGCCGTTGCACAGGTGCTTGCCCGCCTCGCAACCGGACTTGCACTGGCCCGTCGCCAGGTCGCAGCCCTGCGGGCAGGCCACCTCGCTCGGCGCGTAGGAGCAGGCTCCGTCTGTCCCGCAGGTCCCCGTCGCGGAGTAGATGGTCATGGTTTGCGCGTCCTTGCACGCCGAAGCCGGAGGGCTGGCGCAGGTCTTCGGCGTCCCCAAGCACGTCCCCGCGCTGGAGCAGGCATCCTGCTCGGTGCAGGCGTTGGCGTCGTCGCAGCCGGTTCCTTCATCCTTGGGCGGGTAGACGCAGGCTCCCCTGGAGCACGCCCCGGCCTCCTCGAAGCACGGCCCCGGCGGCGTCTTGCAGCTCACCTCGGCACAAGGGTCCAGCGTGACCGCGACCCCGGTCAGGGCGATGGTGAGCTCGCGGGTGTCGTTCGCGTCGCTGAAGACGACCAGGCGCGCGCCGTGGGTCCCCTCGCTCTTGGGCCGGTAGATGACTGTGACCTCGACGCTCCGATTGCCCGTCAGCTCCGAGGTCTGGAGCGAGAGGACCTCGAACTGGTCCGCCGACTCCCCGTCGATGGTCAGGGACTGGATGTGCAGTGGCGCCACGCCGGCGTTGGAGAGGACCAATGTGCGCACGACCCTGAAGCCCACCTCGGTCGTTCCGAAGTCGAGCGACTGAAGATCCGTAGCGATCTTCGCCTGGGCCCCGCGAAGCTGGAACTCCACCTCACAGGCGCTGAGTAGTCCTACGACCAGGAGCAGCCCCGCGGGCAGCCTCGTCAAATTCCTCGTCATTCCCTCTTCACATTGCTGATTTGCGGTTCGCCCATTGGCTCGCTCAAATTCGCGCCACAAGACCGTCATCTGCGGATTTCGGCTCTTTCGAATACCTGCATTGCTTTATGGTTTCTCGCTCTCCGCCAGCGCCGACCGGATCGACGGCCTGAGCATTCTCTTTGGGAAACGTGCTTGAACCTCTCGCGCTCCGCTGCGAGGACTCCAGCCGGGACTGCTGCTCGTGCGCCTGCACGACGCGAGCGCCTCGTCTTGCCCGCAGCGCGCGAGCGGTTTGTTCGTCGGGGCAGGACGCGTTAGCAACCGGCGTGCCGGGTAAGAGGGGCGCGGTATTCCTCCTGCCTGCTCGCGGGAGCGCTGCGGCGAATTCTGCGATTTCCGCGGCTTGGCGCAGACCAGCCCAGTGCTCCCGCGGGCCCGGGCGGGTCCGCCTGCTGGATAGATCCCGCAGCAACTGTCGTTTGTTTCCCGCACCCGCTCGAGGCTCATTCCGCTGAAGTCGATAGGCCTGCCGCGGGAGTTCGCGGCTACGGCGCGGTGGCCGAGGGATCCGACTGCCTCGCCCCTGTTCGAGCTGGTCAACTCCGAGCTGGCCATAATTCAGTAGTGGCGCAGCAGGCCACTTCTTTCGCCTATGGCGCGCCTGGTCGAGGCAGGAAGGACCGCGCTACCATGAGGCGCTGCCATCGGCAGCGCACGCCATGGCCTCCGGCTCTTCCTTCTCCCGCCGCACCTTGTTGAAGGCCCTGGCCTTCGCCGCCACCAGCCCGTGGCGCGCCGCCCTCGCCGACGAGGAGTCCCTGAGCTTCGTGGTGCTCTCCGACACCCATATCGGCCGCCCCGGCGACGCGGCCCGACTCCAGGGTCTGCTCCCGCTCCTGGCACGGGAGCGACCGGCCTTCCTGCTCCACGCCGGCGACGTGGTGGACGGGACGGTCGCGGCGCGCAGACAGGTGGAGGAGGCCCAGAAGCTCCTGGCCCGCCTGCCGGCGAAGGTGCTGCTCGTCCCTGGCAACCACGACGTAGGCATGTCGCGTGGTCCGGCGCTGCTGGCGGCCTGGCGGAAGGCTTTCGGACCCACCGAGTCCACGATCCGCCTACGGGGGTGGCGCGCCATTGGGTTCAACTCCTCCGCCTTGACCAGGGCCTGCGGCGATCGCGCGCAGCGCACCGCCGTCCTCGACTTCCTGGCCCGCGAGCTCGCGGGCGCCAAGGAATCGAACGAGCGAGTCGCCCTGCTGCACCACCTCCCGGAGGTCATCGTCCCCTACCGCGGCCAGACCCAGGCGCCCTGGGCAGAGGAGGCCGTGACCCGCTTCTCCGCGCTGCTCACCGAGTTCCCCCCCACCGTCCGGTTCGCGGGCCACTGGCACGTGGGGGTCCGCGTCCCGGGGGTCGCCGGCAGCCTCACCGTCGCACCGGCCGTCTCGAACATGGGCCAGGTCCCCAGCGGCTACCTGCGCTGCACTTGGCACCCCTCGGGCCGGCTCGAGGTCGAGCAGATCATCGTCGACTCCGCCGGCGCGCGCGAGCTCCCGGCCATGGTGCGGCTCTTCGCCCTGCCCCGCGGAGCTCCTCCGGCGTGAGAAGGGCGCCGGGCCGGGTGATTCGGCATCACGTGGCAGCTCCAGCGCGAAGGGTCGCCACGTTGGTACATCGCAGCCCCTGGTGGTTCAAGCCCTCATCTGCCTGTCGTCCGCACGTACAAAGCGCGGCGTGCAGGCCCAGCTCGCTCCTGGCCGACCGGCTCTGGGCCTCCCGGACACGCCTCGCCCG
>JACRCT010000019.1 GCA_016218885.1 Deltaproteobacteria bacterium
CCAGGTCGCGGGCGAGGAAGCCATCCGCGAGTGGTCGCGCAGGTCGATACTGCTGAGCTTCGAAGGACCGTTGCTGCGGCCGTTGGTCGAAGCCTCGGTGAAGGTGTTCGGGCTCACCCCTATTTCGTGGCTCCAGTGGATCCCTCGCCTTTGGCCCTCAATGTGCCGCAACTGCGGCACGCTGGAGGTCGGGGAGACGAGCCCCTCGCGGTGCACGATCCACTTCGCCAAGGCGCCCCCGGCGCTGGTGCAATCGCGGCCCTTCCTCATCAGCCTCTGTGGCTCCTGCGAGGGGGTCATCCAACTATGCAAGGTCAAAGGGCGGGTCGAGCATGAGCTTGACCCTCGGACCGGCGTGGTCCTCCTGAGGGCGCGCTGGAATGAAGCCGCCGCCTGACCAGCAATCTCGGGGAACCGCGCCTAGCACGCGATTCGCGGCACTGAGGGCACCGCCGTGCGCTTGGCGGTTCGAAAAGTCGGAGGCGCCGAGCCGGTGGAAATCAGCGTGCCACGGAGACGCGTCCAGGTGAGGTGACAGAGGCGGACCCGCGCGTCAGGTCAGCGGCCCCAGCACGGCCATCAACGGCGCCAGGTGCGACGGTAACCGGCAGCAAGCCCAGGTAGACTCCCCGGACCCTGGCGGGTGCGATGATTCGATGAGTGGTCGGCATGGTAGTGTCCGCCATTCAGAAGCAAGCATCCCTTCCGATGCTCGCGCCCAGGGAGGAACCCATGCGAACTGCACTGGCTGAGATTTCGGTTTCCCTCGGCCTACCAACGCTCGCCTTGATTGCCCTGAGCGCCGGATGCCAATGTGGGCCCGAAGCGGCAGGACTGGGTACGCTCGACGCCTCCGGCAGCCAGGGCACGGGCCTGGATGGCGGAGCCAAGGATGCCGCTCAGCCTCTGGCCGACCCCGATGGTTCGGCGGGGCCCGAAGAGCGATGTGACAACGGCCTGGACGACAACGCGAACGGCCGGATCGACGAAGGCTGTTCGTGCGAAGCAGGGGCCTTCCAGGCCTGCTACCTGGGAGACCTTGCCAAGACGGGCCACGGCCCCTGCCAGACCGGGCAGCAGGAATGCGTCGGGGGCGGCGAGATCTCCTACTGGGCTCCGACGTGCGATGGGGCCGTCTACCCTGCCGCCGAGAGCTGCAACGGCATCGACGACGACTGCAACGGCTCCACTGATGATGGCTGCCTGTGCATGGCTGGCAGCACCCAGGCATGCGGCGTCAACGTCGGGGCATGCTCCATCGGCACGGCGACCTGCGATGCCCTGGGACATTGGGGACCCTGCGTGGGCGAGATCGGCCCTGGAGCCGAGGTGTGCAACCGCATCGACGACGACTGCGACGGAGGCACCGACGAGGGATGCGACTGCGTCACCGGCGCCAGCCAGGCGTGCGGGACCGCCATCGGCATCTGTCGGCCCGGCACGATGACCTGCGACGCTGATGGCCACTGGGGACCTTGCCAAGGGGGCGTCGGGGCCGGCGCCGAGGTGTGCAATGGCCTCGACGATGACTGCAACGGCACCACTGACGACGGCTGCGAGTGCCTACCCGGCAGCACGCAGTCCTGTACGTCGGCGGCCAATCCGTGCGTCACGGGCACGCGAGAGTGCGGCAACGACGGGAGGTGGGGAAGCTGCGTCGCACCGCCTCCGGGTACGGAGACCTGCGCCAACGGCCTGGACGACGACTGCGACGGGCAGACCGACGAGGAGTGCCAGGTGATCGGCGTCCAGGTGACCTTCGTCCATGACTGCGTCGTCGCCCAATGTCCGGCACACAAGCCGTTCCCCGTCGGCTGCGACATCCACTTCGATGGCGCAGACGGACGGGTCTGCGTCGCCCACGCCCCCCAGAACCTGGGCGTCTATTTCCAGGAGGGCGATGACTGCTGCGCCGGCGCATTCCAGGGGCTCCTCCTGTGCTCGGACACCGAAGTCGCAGGAGGACTGGGACCGTCCAACTGCACCGTCCGCAACAACCAGAACGTCGCCTTCCAAACCACATGGGTCGGGGGCTGCACGCAGTGTCCGGCCCAGAAGTGCGGCGCGACCGGGACTTGGACCTGCGAGTACCCTTGAGGCACGTGAGCTCTGCAAGCAGCCCATGCGAGAAAGGTGACCGCTCCGGGCTTAGAGGATCCACGTGGATCCTCTACAAGCGGCCCCGAGAGAGGTGACCGCTCCGGGGCTTAGAGGGTCCACGCGGGTCCAGGACAAGTGGCCGCTCGAGAAGGCTGGAAGTCGTTCTCGACGGGGATGCGCCCGGCCATTCCGGTGTCGCCCGCTGAGAGCATCCTGCGCCGTCGAACGAGGTACGCCCCCCTTATCGGGTCGGCCAGATCCTGCCGATAACCCAGCGTCTCGGGCCCGCCGAGGGGGCGTCATGGTCAAGGAACGTCTAGGCACATTGATGGAGTGGCTCCGTCCTTTCGGGATCGGGCTCATCGTCTTCCTGGCTCACCTCCTGGAAGACGACGCCACCGCGCAGTTCCACATCCTCGGCCCCTTCGTCGTGATGCTCATGTGCGGCACGGTTGCCTTCGAGGCGATGGTCCTGGGCGAGACGGCCTCGGCGAAGATTGGCTACGCGCCCGACAGGGCCTATCAAATCCAATCGGGCCTCGCCAACGCCGCCATCGCGGTCACGGCCCTGCTCGTCCATGTCCTGAATTGGGGCCGATTCGCCGACGCAACCATCGTCACAGCGATGCTCTCGTTCTTTCTCTTCTCGGCGGGCAACCACCTGCTGAGCGCGATCCGGGGAGGGAACTTCAAGCCGGTCAATCTGCTGCGGCCCGTCCTGGCCCTGGTCCTGATGGGCTTCCTGCTCCCACCGATGCTTGGAGCGCTCGCGCCCTAACCCCTTCGGCCGCCGACAAGCCACGCCGAGCGTTCCGGCCCCCGACCGGCCCCGCCCCGCGGCTCGGCGACGAAAGTGTCCTGACCCTGTCGCCGCACTGCCCCGTGGTGGCCACCGACACCCGGAACCTGAGGCGCTCGACGTGCCGGACCCCGCGGCAAAGTGGAGCGTCGGCTGCGCGCTCGAGGTCATCTCTGGACGGGACCTCGATCTGGCCGAGAGGGGCGCGGCCTCCCTCCGGGCACTGGTACCGGCAGCGCTTCGGGCCGGCGCCGGTCCGGTGAGGGAAGTTGGGGCAGGTGCCCGTCCCTGCCGGCGAGGTCCGGGCGGTTGGCTCCGATGGATCGGGTTTTCGGAATTCGGAACCTGGCCCCATGCCTCGACCCTGCGTGCCCCCTTTTACGCGCTTTTCACAACATTCCTTTGACGCGCCCCTCGCACCAATGCTTGGCTGTCCCCCTATGCAAACCGCCAAGCCGACGACTCCTCCCCAGCCTGAGCACCTGTCTGCGCCACCCCCTCCCGCCGAGCCCTCCGTCGCCGGGAC
>JACRCT010000020.1 GCA_016218885.1 Deltaproteobacteria bacterium
GCGACGAAGCACCCGTCTTCACGCTGCATGGGACGAAGGACGGAGCTGGAAAGGGCCAGGGCTTTCGCGACTACTCGCTGACCGAGTGGCGCGGCAAGAGCGTGGTGCTCGCCTTCTACCCGGCCGCCTACACACCTGTCTGAACGGCCCAGATGCCCTCGTACGAGGAGGATCTCTCCGAGTTCGAGCGGCGCAATGCCCAGGTCCTGGGCATCAGCTGTGACAATCCGCACTCCAACGAGGCGTGGGCGAAGTCGATGGGGACCCTCTCGTTCCCCCTGCTGTCCGACTTCTGGCCCCACGGGAAGACCTGCGTCGACTACGGCGTGCTGCGGCCGAACGGCATGCCGGAGCGGGCCATCTACGTCATCGACAAGACGGGGATCATCCGCTACATCGACATCCACGACATCGGCGAGCAGCCCCCGACCGACAAGATCATGGCGGCGCTGGACAAGCTGAAGGAGCAACGCTTCCGGGGAGGCGGGCCATCGCCGGCCCGACTTCCTGGCCGAGGGAGGGGATCAGTGGAAGAGAAGATCCAGCTCGAGCTCTCGCGCTACTGCGTGCCGTTCACGCCCTTCCGCAAGCGGCTCGAGGAGTCGGCGATCTGCCTGGTGACGAGCGCGGCCATCTACCACCAGGCCGACGAGCCCTTCAACCCAGAGGGAGACGAGTCCTTCCGGGTCATCCCCGGCGGAGCCCCCACCAGCGAGCTGCGCTACTGCGACACCCATTACGACCACGCCTGCATCGACCAGGATCTCAACTGCGTCTTTCCCATCGACCGGCTGCACGAGCTCGGTCACGAGAAGCGGGTCGGCGGTCCCAGCGAGCGCCACTTCAGCATCGGCTTCACTCAGGCCCTGCGGAAGCTGCGCGACACCACCGTCCCCGCGCTCGCCAAGGAGGTCGAGCAGGCCCGGCCGGATGCGGTGCTGCTCACCGGTGGTTGACGCCTCTGCCACCGCACGGTCGTGACGGTCCAGAGAGCCATCGAGATGCTGGGGATCCCCACGGTCACCATCACCGTGGAGCCGGAGGAGTCGGTGCAGGCCCGCCCGCCCCGGGCGCTCTACCCGCGGGGCTTCATCGCCGGACACTCGCTGGGGCGCCCCAACGATCCCTCGCTGCAGAAGTGGATCATCATGGACGCCCTGCAGCTGTTGGTGAGCCCGCCCGAGCCCGGGACAGTCGTGACGCGCGACTACACGTGATGCGGCTCAGTGGCGCAGGAAGCGCTGCTTGAGCAGAACCTTGAGCGTCTCGTAGTCCACCTTCATCCGCTCGTACGACTCGGTCTTCTGCTCGATCCCCTCGAGGCTCTTGGGCAGCGGCGGGTCGATGCCCACCAGCGCCTTGATCTCGTCGGGGAACTTGGCGGGGTGCGCGGTCTCGACCGAGACGCACAGCGGCTCGGGGGTGGGCGCGACGACCGCCAGGTAGCGCGTCAGGCCTGCCCAGCCCACCGCACCGTGCGGCTCGAGCAGCAGCTGGTGCTCCTGCCAGGCGTTGCGGATGGTGGAGCGGGTCTCGGCGTCGTCGATGGAGACCGCGTACAGGTCGCGGCGCATGGCCTCCATGTCGGCCGGCTTCTTGAGTTCGCCCTTCTCGTCCATCTGCCCGCCGTAGACCTCGACCAGGCGCGCCAGGTTCGAGGGGTGGCCGACGTTCATGGCGTTGGAGATGCACACCCGCGAAGGCTCGATCTTGCGGTAGGTCCCGGTTGCCAGGAACTGGGGCACCTCATCGTTGGCGTTGGTGGCGATGACCAGCCGCTCGATGGGCACGCCCATCTTCCGGGCGAAGACCGCGCCCATCATGTCGCCGAAGTTACCCGAAGGAACCGAGAAGACCACCGGCTCGCGCTTGCCGAGGTCGGCGAGCTTCAGCCAGGCGTAGGCGTAGTAGACCGCCTGCGGCAGCAGCCGCCCGACGTTGATGGAGTTGGCGGAGGAGAGCTGGATGCCCGCCAGCTCGCCGTCGGCGAAGGCCCGCTTCACCATCGCCTGGCAGTCGTCGAACTTCCCGTCCACCGCCACGGTGGTGATGTTCTCGCCCAGCGTGGTCATCTGCTTGCGCTGGCGGTTGCTCACCTCGTCGGTGGGGAAGAGCACCACCACCTTCACCCCCGGCACCCGGTAGTAGGCGTGCGCCACCGCGCTGCCGGTGTCGCCGGAGGTCGCGGTGAGGATGACCAGCTCCCCGCCGTCCTGGGCCATCAGCGCGCCCATCCAGCGGGCCATCATGCGCGCCGCGAAGTCCTTGAAGGAGGCGGTGGGGCCGCGGTCCAGGCGCATCACGTAGCGGCGGGCGGTGACCTTCTCCAGGGGCACATCGAAGTTGTAGGCGTCACGGCACAGGGCGAGCAGGCGGTCGTCGTCGAGGACCCCGGCAGTGAAGCGCCGCAGCAGCGCGTGGGCCACCTCGGGGTAGCTGCGGTCCTTGAGCGCCGCGAGCTCCTCCTGGGCCAGCGGGTGGAAGGTCTCGGGCATGTACAGGCCCCGGTCCGGCGCCTGGCCCTTGAGCAGCGCCTCGCGTAGCCCGCAGACCGGGGCGGCGCGGTTGGTGCTGAAGAAGCGGGTCGGCTCGAAGCTCTTCTGCGTCGTCATGGCGGCATCCCTCGTGGAAGAGCGGTGAGCCTATTCTCCGAGGGCGGATCCTTCAACTGGCCTCGAGCGGCTTCGTGCTCGCCTCCCGGGTTGCCGGGCCTCATCGGCGAGGTGTAGCTTGTCGCGTCCACCAAGCGGGGAGCGAACGAGCGAAGGAGAGCACGTCCATGGCCGCCGACGTCGTCATCACGCCCGGAATGCAGAAGTACATCGACAAGAACAACGCCTATCTCGCCAAGCGCGACGCCTTCATCCGCGACGTGGTGAAGAAGTGGAAGTTCGACACCATCGCCGTGCACGGCCTGTACAACGTCGAGGAGGCCATCGAGGACTACCAGGGCTCGATCATCGAGCCGGTGTTCATGTCCACCTCGCAGGCCTATCGCGACTCGGACGAGATGGCGGCGGCGCTGGCCTACCTCATCCCCACCTGGTGCTATTCACGCATCGCCAACCCCTCGACCTACTACTACGAGTGGACGCTGGCTCTCCTGGAGGGCTACGGCTTCGCCGGTGAGTCTTCGGCGGTCTCCACCTCCTCGGGCATTGCGGCGATCATGACCGCGGTGCAGCCCTTCCTGGTGCAGACCAAGAAGAGCGGGCACGAGCAGCGCAACTTCGTGGCCACCGCCCAGTGCTACGGCGGCACCTTCCAGCAGTTCAAGGTGCGCCTGGAGGAGGAGCGGGGCATCGAGTGCCGCTGGGTGCAGGACCCGACCAACCTCGACGAGTGGCTGAGCAAGATCGACGGCAACACCCGCTTCCTCTACGGCGAGCTGCCCAGCAACCCGGGCCTGGGCTTCTTCGACATCGCCAAGGTCGCTGAGCTGGCGCACGCCCACGGGCTGCCGCTGATCTGCGACGCCACCGTGGCCACTCCGGCGCTGATGCGGCCCATCTGCCACGGCGCGGACATCGTGGTGCAGTCGGCCACCAAGACCCTGACCAGCTCCGGCTTCGGGGTGTGCGGCGCGCTCATCGCCCGGCGCAACCTGGTCTCCAACGTCCCCAACCCGGAGATGAAGAAGGACTTCGCGCTCTACACCAAGTACCTGCCCAACCGCGACCACGGCCCCAACCTGCACCCGCTGCAGGCGATCCTCGCGCTCAACGACATCCGCACCCTGCGCTCCAAGGTCGACATGATGAGCCAGAGCACCATGAAGGTGGCGCAGTGGCTCGAGACGCACCCGATGATCGAGAGCGTGCAGTACCTGGGGCTCAAGAACCACCCGCTGCACGAGCTGGCCAGCAAGTACATGTGGCTCGTCGACTCCGAGTTCGACCCCTGCTACGGCGGCAAGAAGGTCAACCGCTACGGCCACCTGATGTCCTTCTGCGTCAAGGGCGGCGCGGAGAAGGCCCGCAAGGTCTTCGACGGCCTGCAGCGCATCTGGCGCGCCACCGACCTGGGCCGCATCAAGAGCGTGGCCACCATCCCCGCCATCTCCACCCACCAGCAGCAGGGCGAGGAAGGCCGCAAGCTCGCCGGCATCCCGCCCAACCTCATCCGCCTCTGCGTCGGCGGCGAGCACCCGGACGACACCATCGGGGATCTCGACCAGGCGCTGGCGAAGGCGCGGTAGAGGCAGTTTTGAGTCCTAAGTCCTGAGTCGTAAGTTCGAGTTTCACGAGAGGAAACGGGAGAGGGACTTGTCCCCCTCCCGTTTCCTTTTCTCTCTCGGAGCCTTCGCTCACCAAGCCAAGCTGCTCGACCTTGCGAGAGGAGCTCAACGATGCGCGCGATCTTCGACAAGATGTCGGCCCTCTACGCGACGAGCCCAGCCCTTGGTGACGGCGGTCAGGAGCCGATCGCAAGGGCGTTGAAGGCGTGCGAGAGGCAGCGCTTCGTCGCGAGCGCCACCGCGAGAGTACCCACACTTGCCGAGGACTCGGTCCTGCCTGCTCCCCATGTCGCGCGTGCCCAGGCCCGGCTCCTCGCGCTGCTGGGGAGCAAGGGGTACGGCAAGGAGTATGTCCAGGAGGAGCTCCTGCAAGCCATCGGGGCCGCGGCCGACCCCGGCTCGATCCCCTTCTGGCTCGCCCTGCTCCGGCACACCGTCGAGAGGGACGGCTTCAAGACCAAGCGCGACGAGCACGCGTTGAGCGCCCTCGCCCTCCTCGCTCTCGCCCATCGGGACGGCTCCGCGCTGGCTCTGCTGCTCGAGGCCTTGTCGAGGGACAACCCGATGACGCGGGGGATCGCCGCGCAGCTGCTCGTGCTCGCCCACCCGGCCCCGGGCTACGGGATCGCCGACGACGTCGAGCCTGACGAGGAGAAGCCGGCATTCCAGCCCCCTCCCGAGACCGTCGCGGCCATCCTTGAGGTCGCACGCGGGAAGGGCTTCGAGGCACGGTTCCTCGCTCGGCGGGCGCTGGAGTGGGCCGGCGCCGAGGTCCCCAGGGACGCTCCGGATGGCGTCTTCACCTTCGAGATCCGGCCGAGGCACCAGTCGAGAGTCCTGCGTGTCATCGAGATCCACTCCTCGCAGGGATTGGACCGGCTTGGCAGCGCTCTGCTCGATTCGCTCGGGTGGGACCACGACCACCTCTTCGCGTTCAGCTTCGGCAAGGACCACAGCTTCACGCTCCCCCCACCCGAATTCGACCAGACGCCGGATGACGGCCTGATCGCAGTCGGAGACGTCGGCATGGTGGTCCGGTCGAAGTTCACGTACCTGTACGACTTCGGCGACATGAACCGCTTCGACATGCGGCTCCTGTCGATCGCCGAGAGCGCCTCGCCCCGAGCGAAGTATCCCCGCGTGACGCAGAGAGAGGGCGCATCACCCCAGCAATACGGCAGAGGGTTCTGATCTGTGCACAGAGCTGCCGAGGTGAGCCTTTCGCTGGCCCAAGAACCACCTGAGCCGGTCTGACGATCGCCGAGATCTGCCGCAGGCCAATCGGGTGCGCAGATGCGCGACCCCCGCTCCCTACCTCTTCAGGAACGCCGCCATCATCTCGTGGCCCTGCTTGAACCACAGCCCCGTGGCGTCGGCGTCGTCCTCGGTGAAGCGGCGGGCGCCCTTGCCATTGATGGGGATCCCGGTGCCGGCAAAGGCGAAGTTCGGCGGCACCGAGGAGTGCGCCTTGGTGCTCGCGGGGGTCGGGTGGTCGGGCGCGACGAGGATGCGCCACTGCGGATAGCTCTGCAGCTTCTTGAGCAGCGGGCCCACTACCGCCTCGTCGATGCGCTCCAGGGCCTTCACCTTCTCCTTGGCGTCCCCCAGGTGCCCCGCCTCGTCCGCGGCCTCGACGTGCACCACCACCAGGTCGTGCCTGTCCAGCGCCGCCACCGCCGCCCGCCCCTTGGCGTCGTAGTCGGTGTCGATGTACCCGGTCGCGCCCTTCACCTCGATGAGCTCGAACCCCAACAGCCGCGCCATGCCGCGCAGGATGTCCACCGCGGTGATGCAGGCGCCCGTCAACCCGTACTTCTGCTGAAAGGTCTCGAACGGCACCGGCTGACCTTGCCCCCACAGCCAGATGTTGGTCGCCGGGAGGTGCCCCTCGGCCACCCGCTTCTGGTTGATCGGATGGTCCTTGAGGATCTGCGCGGCCTGCTTCATCAGCTTCGCGACCCGCTCTTCGCCTGAGCCCTTGGGCCAGTACCCGGCCACGGGCTGGTCGGGGATGTCGTGCGGCGGCTGGCACTTGAGCTTCATGCTCGCCGCATCCGAGAGCAGCATCAGGTTGCGATAGGAGACGCCGGCGTGGAACTCGCAGCCCTCGCCCTTCATCGCCTCCTGCAGCGCGGCGATGAGGCCGTTGGCGTCGGGCTGGTCGATGTGCCCGGCGGTGAAGTCGGTCATCTTCCCGTCGGTGATGTTCACGAAGTTGCAGCGGAAGATCATCTGGTCCGGCCGCGCCTGGATACCCTTGGCGGCGGCCTCGATCGGAGCGCGGCCCGAGTAGTAGCGATGGGGGTCGTAGCCGAAGACCGAGAGCGTCCCCACGTCGGTCCCGGGCGTGAAGCCCTCGGGGACGGTGACCGAGCGCCCCAGCTGTCCCTGGCTGGCCACCCAGTCCATGTTCGGGGTCCGCGCCGCCGCGAGCGGGGTCTTGCCCCCCAGCTGGGGCAGCTTCTCATCAGTGGCGCCGTCGGGCAGGACGATGACGTATTTCATGGTGGCTCCTGTGGTCTCTCTGGGAAGCGGGCAATTATGTCTGCCGCCCCGATGCCGTTCAATCGAACCCGCAGCCGGTGAACCTTTTTCCCTGAGCGTGACCTCTCATCGCTCGGAGGCCACGATGCGCAAGGTGCTCAAGGTCCTGTCAAAGATGGCCCTCGGCGCTGCCGGCGGCGCCCTGGCGATGCTCCTGGTGGGCCGGGTGGTAGCCCTCTTCGCCCAGTCGTGCACGGTCGCCTGCGCGCCGGGCTTCTCCGCGCAGTTCGGTGCGCTCGCGGGAGCCATCGCCATCTTCGCCATCAAGCCCTACGAGCCCGGTTGACGGGCCCCCACCTCCATCGGGTAGCGGACTCCACGGACACCCCGGTCATCCCCTGCTGTTGGCGTTATCTTCGCTGGCGCACCGTCCCGTCTTCGCCATCAAGCCTTGCGGACCCGGTCGAGGGCCCGCGCGAAGCCCTTCCCGAACGCCCAGTCCAAGTCGCCCTTCAGCGCCTCCGGCAGCGGCGGAAGCCGGTCGTCGCTCAGACACGGGTAGCGCGGAGGCGGGAAGGCGCCCACCAGCCGGTGCGTGGTCTTCGAGACCAGGGTGAGCGCGCAGCGGCCCTCGCCGAAGTCCACCACGATGAGAGGGAACAGCCTGCAGCTCAGCGGCTGGATCTCGGAGCGATCGACTCCGCGCTCACGCGCCAAGCAATGAAGCACGCAGCGAATCTGCCCCGCACGATCGATCTGCGAGAGCGCGCAGCGCCCTGATGGCCGAGCCAGGCAGCCCTCGCCTTCCCAGCCTTGGGGAAGCTCGCGCCGCACTCGACTCAAGCGGCGATGCTCGCTGGCATCGAGGGCCACCTCCACGTCCGCGCAGCAGCTGCGCCAAGGTCCTCTTCCCGAGCGGGGCGCACAGCGCTCGGCCACGCACGCGAAGCGCTGGCGCAGGACGGCGCGATCGACCAGCACCCCGCCGACGGTGACGATCTCCCCGAGGGACATCCGGCGCAGCAGCCAGCCGTCCCAATCGGGACCCTGGGATTGGTCGCCGGAGGGCGGCTCCCCACCGAGCCAGCGACGGAGACGGTGATTGGGAGTGAAGGGCTTCATGGGGTAGCTGCGCCGGAAGGTCAACGTCCCCGGGAAAGCTCGCACTCCAGCTGATCGGCGATGTCGTTGAGGAGATCTGCCTTGCGCGCGCTTCGCGTGTGGTTGGCCTCGCCGGCGACCCATCCGACCAGGCTGTCGAAGTCGTTCCAGCTTCCCGTGAGCTCGTAGCCCTGCTCGGTGAGCTGGGCGGTGGCGAGCACCGGCTCCGAACACGGGAAGTCCAGCTTCTTCAGGAGCGCCAGCTCGGGCTTGGAGAGCAGGAGGGTGAGCACTGCGTCGGGCTTCGCCATTAGCCACACCTCGTGCTGAAAAGGGGCTCGAGACGTCGGCATCCTCGCCTCTGAGGAGAGACGGAACAAGGCTCCACACCTCCCCTCGTGTCATCAGCCTCTGGATCGGCCCCCGACGAATACAGGTGTTCAGTGATTCTTTGACGCCAGCGCCGAGTTGGGCGACTCTCGCCCCTTCATGCGCGTCCTCGGCATCGACCCCGGCACCCAGCACCTTGGCCTCGGCCTCGTCGAGCGCCGCAACGGAAAGCCCGTCCACCTCGGGCACTTCCTCCTGCGCCCCAAGGACTACGAGGAGCTCCCGGAGAAGCTCTCCTACCTCTTCGACCACATCTCGGAGGTCATCCGGCAGCACCGCCCCGAGGCCGTGGCGGTGGAGGGCGTCTTCCACGCCAAGAACGCGCGCTCGGCGATCATCCTCGCGCACGCCCGTGGCGTGGCCTTGCTCTGCGCCGCCAAGGCCGGGCTGCCGGTCTTCGAATACCCGCCCGCATCGGTGAAGAAGGCGGTGGGCGTGTCGGGGGCCGCGAAGAAGGAGGCCGTGACCCGCATGGTCTGCGCCCAGCTCGGCCTGGAGGAGGTGGAGCGCGCCGACGTCGCGGACGCGCTCGCCGTCGCGCTGTGCCACTTGAACCACGCCATGCCCCCGCGCCCCGCGGGCGGCTACACCATCCAGAGGCGCTCGTGATCGCATCCCTCTCCGGTCTGGTGGAGACCAAGGGCCTCGACGAGGCGGTGATCGACGTCAACGGCGTCGGCTACCGCGTCCATCTCTCGCTACGCTCGCTGGCTCGCCTTCCGCCCGCCGGCCAGCGCGCCAGGCTGCACATCCGCACGGTGGTGCGCGAGGACGCGCTGGACCTGTACGGCTTCGCCACCCCGGACGAGGAGGAGCTGTTCCTGATGCTCACCTCGGTCTCGAGCATCGGGCCCAGGACCGCCATGACCATCCTCTCGGGGATGGAGCCCACCGAGCTGGCCCGCGCCATCGCATCCAATGACCTGCCCCGACTCACCAAGCTCCACGGAGTGGGCAAGAAGACCGCCGAGCGGCTCGTCGTCGAGCTCAAGGACAAGGTCAAGCCGATGCTCATCGCCGCGCCGGCGCTGGCGGCTGCCGCCGGCGGGTCGCTCCCCGGCGGGTTGAGCAGCGATCTCGTCAGCGCGCTCGTCAACCTGGGCTACAAAGAGGCGCAGGCCGAGAAGGCCGCCGAGGCCGCCACCCTGAAGCTGGGCGCCGACGCCGCCCTCGATTCCCTCATCCGCGAGGCCCTGCGCGCCGCGCGTAGCTGAGGGCCCCCTCTCTGCTCCCCCACCCCTCCCGCTCTCTGAGACCGCGACATGGCCAGGAAGAAGGACGCGCTTTCCCCCGACATCAACCCCGAGGTCGTCGAGGAGGAGAAGCACTTCGAGGCCTCGCTGCGGCCGCGCAATTTCGACGAGTACGTGGGCCAGAAGTCCATCGTCTCCAAGATGCGGGTCTACGTGGCCGCGGCCCGCAAGCGTAACGAGGCGCTCGACCACTGCCTGTTCTCCGGGCCGCCTGGGCTGGGCAAGACCTCGCTGGCGCACATCATCGCCAAGGAGCTGGGGGTCGGCATGCACATCACCTCCGGCCCGGCCATCGAGAAGAAGGGTGACCTCGCCGGCTTCCTCACCAACCTCTCGCCCGGCGACGTGCTCTTCATCGACGAGATCCACCGCCTCAACGCCTCCGCCGAGGAGTACCTGTACCCGGCGATGGAGGATCTGCGCATCGACATCCCGCTGGACTCCGGTCCGCATGGACGCACGGTGCGCATCGAGGTGCCGCCGTTCACTCTGGTGGGCGCGACCACCCGCACCGGCCTGCTCACCTCGCCGCTGCGCGAGCGTTTCCAGATCCAGGAGCGGCTCGACTTCTACACTCCCGAGGAGCTGGCGGCGATCGTGCACCGCTCCGCGAGGATCCTGAAGATCCAGACGGATGAGGCGGGCGGCAAGGAGATCGCCCGGCGCGCCCGCGGCACGCCGCGCATCGCCAACCGGCTGCTGCGGCGGGTGCGTGACTTCGCCGAGGTCGAGGGCGACGGGCGCATCACCCGCGACCTGGCCGACCAGTCCCTACTGCGCCTGGAGATCGACCAGAGCGGGCTCGACCCCATGGACCGGCGGATTCTGCTGACCATCATCGACACGTACGGTGGCGGGCCGGTGGGGGTGGAGACCATCGCCGCCTCGATCGGCGAGGAGCGGGACACCATCGAGGACGTCTACGAGCCCTTCCTCATGCAGGAGGGCTTCCTGCAGCGCACCCCGCGCGGGCGCATGGCCACGGCGCGGGCCTTCGAGTACTTCGGCAAGAAGGCGCCGCGGGGGCAGCAGTCGCTGCTGTGAGCGGTTCGCTGGGCTCGAGGTCGGCCTTCCTCCTTCAATGAGCGTCGCGCCACGCGGCACGGCTGGCACGCAGGCGCATCCGCAGCGGCGAAACCTCGCCGAGGCCCAGCTCGGATAGGCGCGAGGTCTCGAAGGGCGCGCCGTCCTCGACGGCAACCATCAACCGCAGCAGCCGCTCGGTCGTGGCCCTCATGGCGAGCGGCTTGGTGGCGCTCTCCCAGCGCGAAGCGGCCGAGCGCGTGACGCCCATCCTCCCTGCAAGGTCCGTCACCGTGAGGCCCAGGTGCAGGCGCAGGAAGCGAACCTCGGCCGGGGCGAGCCGCGCCGTCTTGGAGACAAGCTCCTGGGCGATCCGGCGATGGAGCCCAAGCAAGTTCCTGATCCCGACTGCTTCCTCGCCGCAATGCGGACAGCGGTGCACCTCGACGTCGAGCAGAGTGATGCTCGCCCCTTCGATGCCCGGGTCGTACTCGCGGCTCTCAGTCCTCGACCGCATCGAGGTCTCGCACGTTGGGCATTTCATCGCTGCTTCCTCCAGGCTGTCACCACTACCGCCTTGGTCTCTGTATCGAAGGCACACACGACGCACACGCGTTCTCGATGGACCCGGTAGCGCCAACTCCCGCGCTCGTACTCCGCAGGCTCGAAGATCTGGCCGAACCGCAGGACTGCGAAGGCTTCGGGGTTGGTGATTCCATCGAACCTCATCTCTTCCAGGGCGTGGCTGGTGAACACGACCACGCCCACCCGGTTGGCAAGCAGCAGCGAGAGTGTCCTCCGAGCCTCCGAGGGTGTCAGCGGCTCCCTCATTTCCATCCTCGCCCTCTGCTGCCGCCGTCCATGTTAACTAAGTTAACGCCGCCCGTCCAAGTGCGCTGTGCCCTACCTGGCGACGTTTGGGCCCTCGACTCTCCGCCCATCCTCCCTCCTTGCAGGAGTTCGCCGTCAGTCTAGAGAGGGAGTCCGACAGCGATTGCAGCGCTTCCAGGTCCAGAGGAGATGGCGCAGTGCAAGTACTCGGTCGGCTACCACGACTGGCCAGAGGCCTGCCAATAGTCCCTTCGTCGGGAAATCCTGCACAAGATGGCAAAGACTTCGGGCTCCAGGCTTCGACTCCAGGAAAAGCCTTGGATTCTGGCGAAGCTGGTGGCCTGGAGCCGCTTGACCTGAAGTCTGGGGTCTGGGGCCGGTGGCTATTTGCCCGAGCCCGAGCCCACCGCTTGCGGCACCTCGTCGAGCGCCGCAGCCAGGGCCTCGATCGACATGCGCGGCGAAAGCTGGCCCTGCGGCGTCCTCTTGGCCTCCTCACGCGCCATCGTCACCCGCAGGCGCATCGTCTTGCGCTGGTCGTCGGTGAGCGGCCCCTGAGGCCCGAGCGCCTTGGCCGCGAGCTGGCCCAGCTTCTGGAGCTGCGCGGCGTCCAACCCGCGCTGGGTGGCCACCGCCGCATCGAGCAGCGCCGCAGCCAGGAAGCGGTCGATCTTCAAGGTCTCGAGCACGGCCACCGCCTGGCGCACCTCCTCCTCGTGCGCCACGGTGAGCGGCGTCGAGCCCGGCTCGGCGTGGTGCACGGTCATGCCCGCGAGCGAGCGCGACTTGCATCGCCGCCCCGACTCGTCGCAGCCCCAGACGGCGGTCTCGAGGACCCCGGTGGCCCAGCGCTCGGGCGTGGGCATCCGAGACCAATCGGGCGATCCGTTGACCGCCGCGACGGCCTCGTGGGGACAGAAGCGCAGCCGCCCATCGGCGAACGGCAGAACTGCGAGAAAGCTCGCGCCGCCATCCCAGGAGATCGCCCGGCGGTTGCCCGGCGGCGGCTCGGCGGCGAGCAGGTACTTGGCAGCCCAGGCCCCATCGCGCTGTGAAGGGGACACCTGCGCGTCCACCAAGACCTGTTCCCCCTCGGGGAGCACCAGGACCAGCTTGAGCCGAGCCGACAAGGCCTCTCCCGTAGGCTCATGTCGAAGCTCCAGCCGCTCTTCGCGATTGGGGGTGGGCGAGGCCGTCGCCACCTTGAGGGCTCGCGCGTCGGGCCAGGGAGCGGGCCCCGAGGGCGTCGTCACCGAGGGCGCGGCAGACGGCGGAGCCGGGTTGCTGCAGGCCGCAGCAGGCAGGACCAGCAAGAGAGCGAGGCGAAGGACCCGTTGGAGCATGGGGCCTTCTTGCCAGCCTCTCGACGCGGCATCAAGCCTTGGCGACACGACGGACGCGCATGGGACCGAGCAGCTAGGAACATCGACTTTCAAGCGCGGGCCAGCCCGCGAAGGCGGCCTTCGGTTGTGTAGCGGCCGCCTTCAGGCCTTCAGCCGGCCGGACGGTCGTCGTGGACGACCCGACGCGAGCGTCACGCCCGGTCGTACCCGAACCTCTCCCGCACCTTGCGTTCCAGCGTGCTGAAGAGGAGCCGGTCGTTGAGCAGGCCGATGGTCACGATGAGCACCATCACCGCCACGACCTCGGCGATGTCGTTGAACTCGCGCCCCATCATCAAGAGCTGCCCCAGGCCGCCCGAGATGTAGAGCAGCTCCGCCGCCATCAGCGAGCGCCAGGCGAAGGCCCAGCCCAGCTTCATGCCGGTGAGTATCTAGGGCAGAGCGGCGGGCAGGACGACCTTCGCGTACAGGGTCAGCCCCTTGGCACCCATGGTGCGCGCGGCGCGCACGTAGATGGGCGGGACGTTGCGGATGCCTTGCTCGGTGGCGACGGTGATGGAGAGCAGCGCCCCCATCACCACGACGAAGATGATCGCCACCTGCGAGAGGCCGAACCAGAGCAGCGCGATGGGCAGCCAGCACACCGAGGGCAGGGCCTGCAGGCCGACGATGAGCGCGCCGATGGTGCGATCGAGCAGCGGCACGTAGCGGATGGCCACCCCCAGCGCCACGCCCGCGACTGCGCTGATGAGGTAGCCCTCGAAGAGCCGGAGCAGAGTGATGGCCGTTCCTTTGAGGTAGGCCCCGGTGGCGAAGCCATGGACGATCCTCTCCCCGACTTCGAGGGGCGAGGGGAACAGATAGGTCTTCCACAGCCCCAGCCCGGCGCCTGCCTGCCAGAGCAAGATCGCCACCGCGAGGAAGACGAGCTGCGTCCGGCGCCTGCCTGGCGCCGCGGCCCGCGTGGAGCCAGAAGCCGTCCTCGATAAGAGAGGCAAGCGCTCGGCATGAGTGCCGGTGCTACTCGCCATGTCGTCGCTCCTGCTCCATCTCGGCGCGCAAAGGGGCAGAGAAGCGCTCGGTGATGACGTTGGACAGATCGACAAGGCCGCGTTCGGTCTCGTGCCGCGGCCGGGGGAGATCGATCTGGTACTCGCCGATGATCCGC
>JACRCT010000526.1 GCA_016218885.1 Deltaproteobacteria bacterium
ACCTCGTCCACCAGCCCCATCTTCAGGGCCCGGGTGGCCTTGACCGGCTTGCCGGTGAGGATGAGGTCCAATGCCGCCTGCACGCCGACCAGCCGCGGTGCGCGCTGCGTCCCTCCGGCTCCGGGGATGAGCCCGAGCTGGATCTCCGGGAAGCCCAGCAGGGTCTTGGGATCGTCGGTCACCACCCGCCAGGCGCAGGCCAACGCCCACTCCAGCCCGCCGCCCAGGCAGCTGCCGTGGATCGCCGCGACCACCGGGAAGCGCATCAGCTCCAGCCGCGCGAACCCCGCCTGCCCCTCGCGCGAGAGCCGCTCGGCGTCCTGCTCGGTGGCCACCGCCTGCAGCATCTTGATGTCCGCGCCGGCGACGAAGCTGTCGGGCTTGCCGCTGATCAGCACCGCCGCCTTGACCTTGCCGTCGCTGGAGAGCTCGGAGAGCAGCGCGTCGAACTCGCGCGCCGTGGCCTCGGAGAGGGTGTTGACCGGCTCGGTGGGCACGTCGAAGGTGATGGTTGCGATCCCGTCCGCGCCGCGCTCGACCGCGAAGCTCCTGCTCATCTCGTCGGTACGCCGCATCACTTGTCCCTCCCTCGGGCCCTCCTGCTCACAAGGAGGGGAGGGCCGAGTGGCTTTCAGATGGTTGGGGGAAGAAATGGATACAGAGCTCAGGTCCGCTCGAGGACCATCGAAGCGCCCAGCCCGCCGGCGGCGCACAGGGTCACCAGCGCGAACTGGCCCTGGCGGCGCTCCAGCTCGCGCAGGGTGCTGGTCACCATCCGCGCGCCGGTGGCGGCGAAGGGGTGCCCCAGGGCGATCGACCCGCCGTTGACGTTGAAGCGCGAAGGGTCGATCTCTCCGATGGCCTCGTCGCGCCCCAGCTTGCGGCGGGCCCACTCCCGAGAGCCGAAGGCCTGAAGGTTGCTGAGGATCTGCGCGGCGAAGGCCTCGTGCATGTCCACCAGGTCCAGATCCTTGAGGGAGAGCTTGGCCCGGTCGAGCGCGATGGGCGTGGCGTAGGCCGGGCCCATCAGGAGCTGCTCGCCGGGGTCGAGCGCGGCGAAGGCGTAGCTGCGGATGAACCCCAGCGGCTTGTAGCCCAGCTCGCGCGCCCTCTCCTCGCTCATCAGGAGCACCGCCGCCGCTCCGTCCGTGAGGGGCGAGGAGTTGCCGGCGGTGACCGTGCCGTAGCGCCGGTCGAACACCGGCCGCAGCCCGGCCAGGGCCTCCAGGTTGGCGTCCTTGCGCACCAGGTTGTCCTGGGCGACGACCTTCTGGTAGCGAGGGGGTACGTAGACGGCCATCACCTCGTCCTTGAGGCGACCGGCCTCCAAGGCGCCACAGGCTCGCCGGTGGCTCTCGAAGGCGACCCGGTCCTGCTCCTCGCGCCTGATGCCGTTCTCGCGGGCCATCTTCTCCGCGCTCTCGCCCATGCTGAGCCCGGTCGTCGGCTCCTGGATCGCCGGTGGCAGGGGTGCCAGGTCGCCGAGCTTCAGCTTGCGGAAGGCGCCCACCTTGTCCTTGAGCGTCTTGCCGCGAGAGGCCTCGATGAGGGCCTTGGCCAGGGGCCGGCTGGCGAAGAGCGGCGCGTCGGAGAGGCTTTCCGCGCCCCCGGCGATGGCGACCGCCGAGTTGCCCAGGGCGATCGAGTCGTGGGCGGCGACCATCGCCTGGATGCTGGTGGCGCAAGCGCGCGAGACCGTGTGCGCCTCGATCCTCTTGGGCAGCCCGGAGCGCAGCCCGACCTCGCGGCCGATGAGCGTGTCCAGCGGCGCGGGCACGACCTGCCCGAAGACGAGCTGGTCGATGTGCTTGGGGTCGATCTCCGAGCGCTGCACCAGCTCGCTGACCACCGCCGCTCCCAGGTCCACCGCGCTCAGCTCGGCGAAGCCGGTCCCCGACTTCACGAACGGGGTGCGCAGGCCCATCACCACCGCCACGCGCTTCACCGACGTCCCTGCGTTGCTTCCCGTCGCCGTCGTCATGAGTGCTCCCTTCCTCTGGCTTCCAAGCCCCCCAAGGCTGCGCGGGCTCTCTCGAACGAGGCGCCACGCTACGAATGCCCAACGCGGCCCGTCAACGGCCCGCCCTCCCGCAGCAAGCGGGCTGCCCAATACTCATCGAGGTTCGAAAGCCAACGTCCGCCTCCCAATTCCTCTGCTCCTTCGCTAGTCTGCGGGCAGGCAACCGGGTCCCACGTCGCCTGACAATAGCCCCGCTCTCTCGTACCCCAGCTGCTCTCGCCCGCTCCCGGAGGAAAGTCGATGCCGGTCAATCCTCTCAGCAAGACCAAGGTCGCCGCCGATGCCAAGCCTGTCGTGGACAAGGCCCTGGCCAAGGTCTCGGCGCAGGACCAGTCCAAGGTGAAGGAGGCCCTGGCTCAAGTGGCCGAGCAGAACGGGGACAAGTTCCTGAACCAGGCCGAGGCGCAGCAGGTCGCGGACTGCTTCGAGCGCGCCGCGCCTTCCAACGCGCTGCTCACCGGGGCCGCCGTCGACGCCGCGCTGGCCGAGGCGGGCGCGCAGTCGGCGAAGCAGAGACAGGCCGCCAACGTCGACGGCATCTCGACGCACTTCTCGTTCAGCGAGAGCCTCGAGGCCAAGCTCATCGACGAGCTGAACGACACGGTGTCCCGCGCCGCGGGCAGGCCGGTCGAGATCAACATGATGATCTTCGAGTTCCAGAGCGACAACATCGAGAAGGCCATCGTCGACATCGCCCGCGCCCACCCCCACGTCACCTTCCGGGTGGTGGCCGATTCCACCCAGTCGTCGGCGAGCGGCGGCAACGCGCTGCCGGAGATCGTCAAGAAGAAGCTCCCCAACATTGAGGTGAAGTACAAGAAGGACTTCCCCTACGTCTGGAGCGCCAGCAAGGGCCAGCCGGCGTACAACCACGGCGCCACCAAGGGGCTCAATCACCACAAGGGCTTCGTCAGCACCATCGACGGCGTGCCCGACCGTCTGGTCTTGGGCTCGTTCAACTGGTCGACCACTGCCGACACCAAGAACTACGAAGACCTGATGACCTTCAAGTCGATGGACTCCTCGACCCGCGCGGCGATCGAGCAGTACCAGGACGAGTTCAGCGCCTACTTCAACAACAACGAGGCGACGCTGTCGCCCAACGCCTTCGCGAACTTCAAGAAGCAGCAGTGGAGCGAGATGCTGGTGAAGAACGGCAAGCCGCCCCTCCATTTCACCCCCCTCGCGGATGACAGCTACCCGACCTACGTCCCCCGCCGGGACGCGCAGGGGTTCGACCTCAACGGCTTCCGTCCGGCGGACAAGGACCGGCTCGACCAGCTGGTCGGCTCCAAGGTCGCGCAGGCCATCCGCAGCGACCGGGCCCGGTACGGCCGGTTCGCCTCCTTCTCCGAGCTCCAGGACCGGGTGAAGTCAGTGGCCAGCCTGCCTGCCGAGAAGCTGGAGGCGCTGCAGAAGAACGGCAGCTTCGGCGCCCTCACAGTGAGCGTCAACGACGCCTCGGTGGACGAGCTCAAGATCGCCGGCCTGCCCGCGACAGAAGCCAAGGCCTTGGTCGAGCACCGCCGGCAGAACGGATCTTTCCAGAGCGTCGACGAGGTCCTGGCGAAGGTGCCGGGGATGACCGCCCCGGCCTTCAACGCGGTGAAGAAGTACCTCACCGCCACCGATGTGGAGGCCTTCTTCAACAGCCGCCCCTTCGGCGCCGAGCAGGGCGGCACCGGCTATGGCTCGGGCGGCAGCCGCACCGTGGCCGCCATGGGCGCCGATGGCACAGTGGGCCAGGTCGGGGCCTCGGTGACGGTGGCCGCCACCGACCTGTTCACCCGCGCCCAGGCAGGGGAGAAGATCTGCGTGGCCATGTACGGCATCAGCGCCACCTCTCCCGAATTCAAGTCCATGGTCGCGGCGGCCCGGCGCGGCGTCGACGTCAAGGTGGTGGTCAACGACGACTACACCGAGGCCGCGGTCAATGCGGTCAAGGACGTCAAGAGCCAGGGCGTGACCATCGACATCCGCGTGCAGTCGGCCAAGACCATGCACGAGAAGTTCGGGGTGGTCGGCGACGACGTCTTCTTCGGGTCCGCCAACTTCTCCGAGTCCTCCTCCACCAAGCACAGCGAGGACCGCTTCGCGATCAGGAATGACGCCGAGACCTCCCAGGCCTTCCAGGCGCGCTTCGACGCGCTGTGGCAGAAGTCGAAGGTCGTGACCTCGTAGCGTGGTGCATCAGAAATGCTGAGAACTATCGAAGGTCCGATCACCCCGAGCGTAGCAGCCGACGGGTAGTCGGCTGCGAAGTCGAGGGGCCCTCGACTTAGGTCTCTCCCGAGCTCGTCGAGGGGTCGACCTCCGCTCGGGGCGAACGGGTCCCGCAATCTGCAAGATGCACCACAGTAGCGGGGTGGGCCGCTCCTGAAATGCCCGAGGCGCTCCGAAGAGGAGCGCCTCGAGCGTTGGGGGGACTGGGGCCGGTCGTGACCGGTGGTCGTTCTCTTAGTTGATCACGATGTGGCAGGTGCAGCGCGGGTCACCGGAGGCGCAGGGGTCGCCCGTGGCGGCATTGAAGCACGCCAGGCCCTGGCAGCAGGCCTGGGTCGTCGAGCAGTTCTGGCCGGTGGTGGGGCAGCTCGCGCCTGGCTGGCAGGTGCCGTTGGCGGCGCCCGCCGGCACGTCGCAGGCGAAGCCGGGGCAGCACTCCGAGGTGCCGCTGCAGGCGCCGCCCTGCGAGACGCAGGTCGCGCCGGGGTCGCAGGTGCCGTTGGTGCACAAGCCACTGCAGCACTCGCCGGGGGCGGTGCATCCCGCCCCGTTGGCCTTGCAGGAGGCGCAGACGCCTGCCAGGCACAGCCCCGAGCAGCACTGGCCGTCCAAGGTGCAGGCAGCGCTGTTCGCCGCGCAGGTCGGGCCCGCGTCGTAGCCGGGGCCGACGGTGCCGCCGTCGCCGCTCGGGTTGGTGACGCCGCCGTCGGCTCCGCCAGGGGTGACCGAGCTGGTGCGGCAGATGAAGCCGATCTCGCCGCTGGGCTCGCAGGACAGGCCGTTGCAGCAGATCGACGTGCCCGGGGTGCAGCTCTGGCCGGCGGGGGTGCAGGTGGGGGCCTGGCACACGTACTTGCCCGTCCCGTCCTGGATACAGGGGAGCATGTCGCAGCACTGGTCGCGGAACTGGCACTCCTGGCCCTCGGCGATGCAGCAATCCGGGTCGAGCCCGTCATAGCCGTTGGGGCAGTCGGCGGAGCACTCGTCGTCAATGGTGCAGCCGCCGAAGCAGCGGGAGAGGCCCTGCGAATCGAGCTTGCAGACCGCCTGATGGCCGTTGCAGCACGCCTGGCGGCAGTTGTCGCCGAAGGCGCCGCAGCAATTGCCGACGGGTGCGCATCCGTGTGGGTTGGCGCAGCGGCCCACCAGGTCGGTGGCGGCTGTCTTGGAGCAGGTGACTTCGCTGGTGTCCGTGCCGCAGCACTCCCCATCGCCCTGGCAAATCTCGCCGCGCTCGCGGCAGCCGGAGCCGAGCACGCAGGTGGATTGGCCGCTGCCCAGATCCTCGCAGAGGTGGCTGCAGCAGTTGCCGGAGTCGGAGCAGGGCTCGCCGCCGATGATGCATCCGGTGGCGCCCGGGGCGGTCCACCCCACTGCGCACAGGCCCGGGCCGCCCGCCGCGGGGAGGTTGCAGGTCCCGTTGCAGCAGTCCAGGGCTTCCAGGCAGAGGTCGCCCTCGGCGCTGCACATGGCCGCCCTCACGCAGCGACCGCCCTGGCAGTTCTTGGAGCAGCAGTCGCCGGAGGCGGCGCAGACCTCGCCGAGATTCTTGCAGACCGAATTGGGGATCTGCGCGCACAGGCCGGCGGTGCAGATTGTCGAGCAGCAGTCGCCGGCCTCCGCGCAACCCTCGCCGATGGGTTTGCACATTCCGCCCGCGCACTTGTTCGAGGTGCAGACCTGCGAGCAGCACTCGGTGCCATCGGTGCAAGACGAGCCCTGCTGCTGGCAGAGCGACGACTCGCGGCAGGTGGGCGTTCCGCCGTCCGTGGCGCGGCAGATGCCCGAGCAGCAGGGGGGCGCCTGCTGGGGGTCGCACGCGGCGCCGAGATCGTGGCAGGCCAGAGCCGCGTCGGCGCCGTCGTTCCCACCAGCGTCGACCGCGCCGGGCGTCTGGCACACGCCGTCGACGCACAGGCCGCTGGCGCAGTCGGCGTTGTCGGTACATTGGCCCCCGATGGGAACCTCCTCGTTGCAGCTGCAGCCGCCCGCGAGGCTTGCGAGGGACGCTACGGCAAAGGCAATGCGACGAAGCGAACGCATGAGCACCTCCTTCAAAGACAGGCCGCGACGAGTCTACGAGCCTGCCCGCCGGAATTGGAACGTGGGGCGATGTGGGTGCCCGACAACCGGGCGGATTAGTTGATGATCACGTGGCAGACGCAGCTGGGATCGGCGCCGGTACACGGGTTGTTGGACGCGTTGTCGCAGGAGAGGCCGGCGCAGCACGGGATGGTGGTGGAGCAGGACTGTCCGGCGCTGGAGCAGGTTGACCCTGGCTGGCAGGAGCCGCTGGGCTGCCCAGGCAGAATCTGGCAGGTCAGGCCGGCGCAGCAGTCACCGGTGCCGGTGCAGGTGCCTCCTTGGGAGACGCAGACGGTGCCGCCTCCGCACAGCTCCCGCAGGCAGAGGCCCGAGCAGCACTCGCCCCTGGAGGTGCAGGAGAGACCATCCGCCTTGCAGGCGGCACAGGAGCCGAGCAGGCAGAGGCTCGAGCAGCAGTCGGTGTCCGAGACGCAGGTGATGCCGTTCTGCTGGCAGGCCGGTCCGGCATCAGGGCCTGGCGCGGCGGCGTCTGCGCCGGCAGAGACGCCCGTGTCGGGGGTCGGGCCGGCATCGTAGTCGGGGGTGCTGGCATCCAGGCCAGCCGGGATACCGGCGTCGGGGCCGGCCGGCAGGCCGAAGCGGCAGAGGAATCCGCCCTGGCCGTCGGGAAGGCATTGCAGGCCGTTGCAGCACACCTCGCTGCCGGTCCCGCCGGGGGTGCAGGCCTCACCAGGCGCGACGCACTCCGGGGTGCGGCAGACGTAGCTGTCGCCCTCGGGCACGCAGGGCGCGAGGTTGCAGCATTGGTCGCGGAAGACGCAGGCCTCGCCTTCGGGGATGCAGCAGTTGGGGTCCAGCCCGTCGAAGCCATCGGGGCAGGTCGAACCGCAGTTGCCGCTGGGGCAGCCGCCGAAGCAGCGCGACAGGCCCTGCGAGTCCAGCTTGCAGACCGCCTGATGGCCGTCGCAGCACGCCTGACGGCAGTTGTCGCCGAAGGCCCCGCAGCAGTTGCCGATGGGCTGGCAAGCTTGTGGGTTGCTGCAGCGCCCCACCAGGTCAATGGCGGTGGTCTTGGAGCAGGTGACTCCGCTGGTGTCCGCGCCGCAGCATTCCCAGTCGCTCTGGCAGATCTCTCCGCGCTCGCGGCAGCCCGTCCCAAGCACGCAGGTGGACTTGCCGCTGCCCAGATCCAGGCAGAGGTGGCTGCAGCAGCCGGTCGAGTCGAGGCAGGGCTCACCGCCGATGCCACAGGCGGTGGCGCCCGGGACGCTCAAGGTGTCAGCGCAGACGCCCGGGCCGCTGCCCCCATCGGGCAGGCCGTTGCAGGTCCCGTTGCAGCAGTCGAGGGGGCCGTAGCAGACGTCGCGTGCCGAGGCGCAGAAGGAGGCGCGGGCGCAGCGGCCGCTCTGGCAGTTCTGGGAGCAGCAGTCGGAGGAGGCCGCGCACAGCTCTCCCAGGGTGTGGCAGGACGTCGGCAGCGCCACGCAGGTTCCGCCGGTGCACAGGCCCGAGCAGCAGTCGCCGGGCACGAGGCAGGCGGTGCCCACCGGAGCGCACACCGCCGTCGCGCACGTGCCAGCGGAGCAGGTCAGTGAGCAGCAGTCGGTGGGCTTGGAGCATGAGGCGCCCTGGAGCGAGCAGTTCTGAGCAGCGGTGCAGACCGGCGTGCCGCCATCGCGCGCTGCGCACAGTCCGGAGCAGCAGACCGGAGGCGTGGTGGGGTCGCACTCGACGCCGAGATCGAGGCAAACCGGTCCGGTATCAGGCAGCAAGTAGTCGGCATCGGGGGGGTCGACTGCCGCGTCGGATTCGGTCTGGCCGCCGTCGAGATCGACCGTGGCGTCAAGGGCTTCGCTCCCGTCGAGGGCTTCGCTCGCGTCCAGAGCCACTGCGCCGTCGCCGCTGGGGACCTCGGCGTCCGAAGGGTCCTGGTGCTGAGCGTCGGAAGGAGCGCTCAGGCAGACACCCTCGACGCACAGGCCCGAAGCGCAGTCCGCGCCGGAAGAGCACTCATCCGCGGGCGGCGTGTCCGAGCAGTCACAGGCCGCGAAGAAGGAGACGAGCACCAACGGGATCAGCCAGAAGGAATCGCGAGCACGCCGGGCGTCGAACATGAGCCTCCCCTTCGGAGGAGGCCTTACGCGGGCGACGGCCAGCGCAGCACCCCTCGGTCCAAGATCGGGACGCGATACTACCCAATCTTCTTTCCGAGCCGAAATGC
>JACRCT010000533.1 GCA_016218885.1 Deltaproteobacteria bacterium
GACTTCCTGCAGTCCTTGGAGATCTGGGTCTCGGTGGGCGTGTCCTTGGGCGTCTTCTCCAGCCCGCACACGCCCTGGTTGCAGGTGCGCTTCTCGCAAGCCGAGTCCGTGCCCGGGCACTCGGAGGGCGCGGAGCAGCCCTTCCTGACCGTCTCTTCGCTGCAACCGAGCGCGACCAGCGCGCCCATCATCGAGATGACGAGGACCTTTGCGAGCTTTCTCATGTCAGCACTCCCTATCGTTCGTCGGGTCGCAACCCTGCCGGCCAGGCAAGCGCGCGAGCATAGCGTCTCGTGGCGTCGAGTTCGATGGCGCCCTCGAGCCGCTGCACAACCGGCGGAGCAGGGAGCGGATGCCATCCTGAACATCGAACACAAGGAGTCCGGCCCCGGTCGCTTCAGAAGCAGGGCGCCGGTACGACTTCCCAAGAGGAGGCAAGCACCTCGCTTGGGCTGCTGCTTGGGAGCCAGCCACAAGCGGGGAATGGTCCTGCCCAGGACGGCTCCCTACCGATGCGTGTCTGCAACCACTCGTGGGGGATACCCATGGCCAGAGAGCGCATTGTCGACAAGAGCTGCACGTCCTGGGCGGAAGGGGCGCTGACCCGCCGCTTCTCTGCTGCGCTGGGCAGGGACCCCTTCGGCGCCGCGCTGCCTCCGAGCCAGAGCGAGCGCCTGGCGGCGAGCCTGGGCCGCTCACTCCTGGACTTCATCGAGCGCGGCCAGGTGGCCGATTGGCTCGGCCAGGGACGCGCGCTCGCCCTGGCCGGGGTGGGCCATCGGGGCGTCGTGGACGCGGCAGAGATCCTGCGGACGCTTGCCGAGTCGGCGCGCCCCCAAGACCCTGACCGCACCTGGTCCAACCTTCTGCTGGGCTACATGCAGGGCCGCGAGGAGGCGCTCCTCGGCGAGCAGGAGCGCACGCATCCAGCCCATCTGCGAGCAGCTCGTCCGGAACAGCCAAGAGGACGCAACCAGGAGGTCGTGGCCGCGTCGACCCGGTCTCGAGAACCGCTTCCGGAGGGGGGGAGCTCATGAGAAACGCCCGAGTCCTGTGGGTCGAGGACGGCCCGAGCCTGCGCGAGGGTCACCAGAAAGCGCTCACGACGCTGGGCTACACGGTCGACGCAGTCGAGGACGGGTCCGCCGCTACCGACCGGCTGGCGAGCTCGGTCTACGACGTGGTGGTGAGAGATCTCTCGAGGCCGCTGGCCCACGGTCTCGACTTCCTGGCCCGAGTGCGCACCGAGAATCTCGATCTCCCGGTGGTCCTGATGACCCCCGACCCGGACGCCTTGCCAGACGTGCAGGGGCTGAAGCACGAGGCATTCCGCTACCTCGCCAAGCCCGTCTCCACGGATGCTCTCGCCGAAGCGCTCCAGGCAGCGGTGAGCTCGCGCCAGAGGATGCAGCTCCAGCATAGGGCGCTGGAGGCCCTGTCCCGCGGCAAGGGGGTCGACCTCCTGTCGCACGGGAGCACGCTGGACATCGCCCTGGAAACCCTGTGGCTCGCCTATCAGCCCATCGTCTGCTGGAGCGAGCGAAGAGTGCTCGGGTATGAGGCCCTGATGCGAGCCGGCGATCCGCCGCCGCTGCTCCCGGGGGTGCTACTCGGCTATGCCGAGCGGATAGGCCAGCTCGCCGAGGTCGGGCGCCACGTGCGGAGTCGGGCGGCGCAAGCGGCGAATCAGCTGGCCGCGGACCGCTTGCTGTTCGTCAACGTTCACCCGGACGAGCTCGATGACCCCGACCTGCTCGCCAAGGACGCTCCCCTCACCGCGGTGGCGCCGCGGGTGGTGATTGAGCTGACCGAGCGTGCTTCGCTCGAAGGACGGGACGGGCTCCCCGCGCGCATCTGTGAGCTGCGACGGCTCGGCTACCGGATCGCGGTGGACGATGTCGGGGCCGGGTACGCCGGGCTCGCTACCGTGGCCAGCCTGGAGCCGGAGATCGTCAAGCTCGATCGATGCCTCTGCCAGGGGATCCACGCTCATCGAACCCAGCGTCGGGTGGTCAAGGCACTCCTGGATCTTGCTCGCGACCTGCGCATCCAGGTGATCGCCGAAGGGGTCGAGGACGCTGCCGACCTGGTCTCCCTCACCACCTTGGGGTGCGACCTGTTCCAGGGTTACCTCTTCGCCAGGCCGGGGCCTGGCTTCCTCGAGCCTCCTTTCCCTCAGCCGGGAGACGCCAGCGACGTCGTGACGGCGGGCGCTTTCCAGGACCGCTGAGTCGGCCCCTCGATGCGTTGTCTTCGGCAGGTCGGCGCATCAATGAATGGGTCGAAGGTCCTCCGCTTCGACCTGACCGGCGCGTCCGCTCGCCTTTGCCTTCTCGAGCAGTGACTTCAGGCGAAGGAGGTCATCGTCCATCATCTTCTTGGGGTCGGCTCCGAGGAGCTTGGCGAAGGCGTGTCCGACGGCTCCGGCCGAAGGGTTGTACGTCATGCGAATCTGAATTCGCGTCCCTTCGCCCTCCTGCATGAAGCGGATGATTCCCGCATTGCCCACGGTCGCCCCGCCCAGGCTCTTCCATGCGAGCACCTCATTGGGCACGAAGCGCGTGACCTCGGCGTCCCATTCGAAGGGCATGTCCGCGGGCCCGGCCACCGTCCAATGCCACCGGCCCCCGCCAATCGGCCGCACCTCTTTGAGGTGGCTCATGAAGCGGGGGAAGTTCTCCAGGGACTCGAAGAAGCTGAACACCTCCTCGCGCCGCGCATCGATGTAAAGGCTCTTGTCCAGGTCGATGGCTCTGCGTCCCGCGCCGATGCCGAGCAGACGCTTGACCTCGAGATTCGTGATGGCCCGAAGGAAGAGCCCTCCACCGAGCGCTCCAGCCCCCAGGGACAGGAGACCGGCTCCCCGGCGCAGGCTCCAAGAGGTCAGCCCTATCCCTGCCAGGCCCGCGACCAGGCGCGCGGTGGGAGACCAGTAGCGCTGTGCGAAGCGGGTCGGACCCGAAACGCCCCTCTTGCCGCCTTGCAGCGCCGGGACGTGCTTCGCGGCGTCGGGGCCATAGAGCTGGAGCTGGTCGACC
>JACRCT010000534.1 GCA_016218885.1 Deltaproteobacteria bacterium
AGTGAACCAACCCTCAAGCAGCCAAGGAGAACAAAATGGCCGTCAATCTCGGCAGCAACGTGCTCGGCACCGTCAACCTTCCCAAGGTCAACCTCGGCTCCGCTATCGAGAACCTGTCGCAGGCCAGCCTCGACAAGGGCATCGAAGAGCTTTCTCAGGTCGTTGGCGATTCCTTCCTGAAGCCCTCCACCGATGGCAAGGGCATCTTCTCCGACATCAACGTCTCCGGGAACCGCCTCCCCAACCCGCTGAACGCACTGGCCGAGAAGCTGCTCGGCGCAGCTGGCGAGAAGCTGAAGGAGCTCGGCTTCAACCCCGAGACGATCGCCAAGGCCTTCACCGGCACTGAGGTCGGTGGTGCGGCCATCCCGTCGATCAACGAGCGCATGCAGGGCGTGACCCAGGCCCAGAAGGCGGAGACCTCCAAGGTCGCCGCTGCCGCCCTCAAGAAGGCGGAGACCGGCGGCGCAGCCACCCCCACGACCTCCACCGTCGCCGAAGCCGCTGCCAAGAAGGCGGAGACCGGGGGCGGCGTCGCCTCGAGCTCCAGCGCCAGCAAGGCGACCGAGGTCGGCGGCTCCAGCACCCCGGTCACCTCTGCGGGAGGCGACGTCGCCGAAAAAGCCGTCAACACGATGGGCGGCACGCTCGACAGCCTCACCTCGAAGATCGATGGGCTGATCGCCAAGGGCGAGAACATGACCCAATCCGACCAGCTCAAGCTCCAGCAGATGATGCAGAAGCGCAGCGAGCTCTACCAGCTCCTCTCCAATCTGATCAGCATGGAGCACGAGACCAAGAAGAGCATCATCCAGAACATCCGCTAGCCGAAGGCTGACGGGGCGTGTTGGAAGGGCGCGGTCCCCGAGGGATCGCGCCCTTCGCTTGTTGGTTCTGGGGGCCGTCCAGGGGCCGACGTTGGGTTGGACTCGACGACCACCCGTAGTAGAGTTGCGACGTCTTTCAGGGGGCCAAAGAGGCCTCCGTCCCAAGGGATCTTCCTTTCTTGAGGAGCGCGAGATGGCGGAGCCGACCAAGACCGACAAGTCCAAGGCCAAGGAGGGCGGCGCCGCCCAAGACTGGAAGAAGGTCCTCTACACCGACGAGCGCGTGAAGAAGTGGGCCAAGGGCGAGATGAGCCTGGCCGAGCTCGACGGGATTAGCGGTCCCGAGATGCTGGAGATGGCGGTCACCGGCTTCGCCATGTACGAGCAGGGCCGCTACCGCGAGGCCAAGATCATCTTCGAGGGCCTGGCGGCGCTCGATCCCAAGGAGTCGTACTACCGCACTGCGCTGGGCGCGGTGTACCTGGCCCAGGACAAGCTCGACCAGGCCGCGGCGGAATTCGACACCGCCGTCCGGCTCAACGCCAAGGACATTGCCGCCCTCGTGAATCGCGGCGAGGTCCGACTGCGCAAGGGAGAGCTGCTCGAGGCCGCCGAGGACTTCAAGTCCGCGGTCGATCTCGATCCCGAGAACAAGGACCCGCTCTCGCTGCGCGCCCGTGCGCTGGCCGCCGCTGCCCTCGAGACGCTGCAGCAGCGCGGCTTCACCAACGGCGAGGGCGACGCCACCGGCAAGAAGTCGAGGAAGCCGCCGCGCAAGTAGCCTTCCGGGGGACGCACCTTCCTGGAAGCGACAGGGCGGTGGGGCGCACCGGCTCGGGCGCGCCCCGGAGTCGGTGATGAGCAACCAACGGCGTGGCAACAGGTCTCCGGCACGCGTACAGGTCTTCTTCTTCGAGAAGAAGGTCCAGCCGCCGCGCGCCACGGTCGCCGATTGCCCCCACTCGGTCGCCGGGGAGAGCGCCACCTCTCCAACGCTGGACCTCCCCGAAGCCTTCACGGCTCCCCCTGCTCAACCGGGCCGCGCCGCGCGCCGGCCAACCCGCGGCGGCTCCCCGGACGCATCACGGCACACCACCGAGAAGCTCCCTGCGATCTCCTTCCACTCCTCCCCGACCGAGCGGGAGATCGCGCTCGTCCCGGCATGCTCCGCCCCCGCGGCGAGACCTGCACCATCGCGGGTAGCCACACCGTCGCCCATCCCTGGCGGCTGCGCCCGCGACGCGCTGGAATACCATCGCCTCAAGCTGCAGCAGCTCGCGGCCCGCGGCGGCGGCCCCACGCACTTCGCCGAGAAGGCGCTCTTTGGCCACACCCTCTATGCTCGCGGCCGGATGCGCGAGGCCCAGGTGGTCTTCGAGAGCATCGTCGCCAAGGAACCCGACGAGGCCTTCGCCTACACCATGCTCGGGGCCGTCTACCTCTCCCAGAATGACGACGGGCGGGCCCTGGCCCTCTTCGATGCTGCCCTGGGGCTCGACCCCCGCGACCTGGCGGCGCTGGTGGGGCGTGGCGAGATCCGCCTGCGCCGCGGCCAGCCCCAGGCCGCACTCCTCGACCTGGAGCAGGCCATCGCCGTCGACCCCGGCGGCCGCGACCCTTTCAGCGAACGGGCCCGAGCCCTGCTGGTGCTGGCGCGCACCCTCTGCCGCGCTCTGCGATAGACAGCCGGAGCAGACGCCCGGCTTGTGAGCCCCCCGCCATCCGCTAGAATGCGAACGCTTTTGGCGCGGAGGCCTCTTGCGGCGGTTCTCCAACTACAGCGACATCGTCCTGGCGGCAGTCGTCGTCGGCATCGTGGGGATGCTCATCGTCCCCCTGCCGACCTTCCTGCTCGACATCCTGATCACCACCAACATCTCCCTCTCGGTGATCCTGCTGCTGGTCGCCATCTACATCCCAACTGCGCTCAAGATCTCCGTCTATCCGACCCTGCTGCTCATCACCACGCTGTTCCGCCTCGCCCTCACCGTCTCTTCCACCCGCCTCATCCTCCTGCAGGGCGATGCCGGTGAGGTGATCGCCGCGTTCGGCCAGTTCGTGGTCCGCGGCAACTACGTGGTCGGCACC
>JACRCT010000541.1 GCA_016218885.1 Deltaproteobacteria bacterium
ACCGCCTCCAGCCAGACCGCCATCAGCGCCGAGGCCGCCTATCTGGCCTTCGGCTACGGCGGGAGCGATGGTCAAGGTCACCGGTCGGAGCCGTGGACCGACCCCACCTACTTCCAGGTCCGCAACAAGTTCTCCGGTAACCAGCAGGTCTGCGGCAAGGCGATCGGCGTACCCGCCGAGAAGTGGAAGGGCAACGATCTGGGCAGCGCCACCAACCTCGCCACGGCGATGGCGCAGATGCTCGACACCCAGGGAGCCGAGAAGGCCATCGGCATCCTCTCCACTGACACCTCGGACGCTCATCGCAGCACCATCCGCACCCTGGCCTTCCAGGCGAGTGGCGCCACTTGCTCGTACCTCCCCGACTCCACCGCCCAGTCCTTTGACAAGGCGAACGTTCGCGACGGCCGCTACTTGATGTGGAGCCCTCTGCACGTCTACACCACGACCACCAGCAGCACTCCCAGCGCCCAGGCCGGAGCCATGGTGACGCGCTTCGCCGCCCCCAAGCTGGATCAGGGCCTGCTCGACTCCATCATCGCCGGCCACCTCATCCCCAAGTGCGCGATGAAGGTGAAGCGGACGCAGGAGATGGGCCCGCTGCAGCCGCTCGCGCCCACGGACTTCAGCTGCGGCTGCTACTTCGACGCCAAGATCAACGGCCTCGACGCCAACCAGATGGCGACCCGCTACGATTGCAGGGCATGCTTGGGCGCAAGCGACTGCCCCGCTGCGAAGCCCAGCTGCAACTACGGCTACTGCGAAGCCAACTGACCCCGGCAGCGCTTCGACCCGGCCCCGCTGCTCCGCCGTTCAGGCGTAGTGCCGTAGCTGCGTTTCCCCCCTCGCTCGGGCCGAAGGATGGCAGGAGCTGCGCCCAAGGACACCGCCTGCTCCACCGGGCCGTGCGTTCGCGAGGGCTGCCTTCGTGCCCCTCGAGCGTTCATCCGGCTACAATGTCCTCCCTAGAGAGGCCACCATGTCAGCCGAGCGCATCCCCTCCGACCGCCTCCCCCACGATCTCCTCGCCGAGCGCTCCGTGCTCGGCGGCATCCTGGCCGACAACGCCGTCTTCGCCGAGGTGGCGACGCTGCTGCAGCCCGAGGACTTCCACCTCCCCGGTCACGCCGCCATCTACGAGGCTTTCGTCACCCTGCAGTCGTCGGTCCCGCCCCAGCCGCTCGACGCGGTGACGGTGACCGCGGCGCTCAAGACCACCTCCAAGCTCAACTCTGCCGGCGGCCCCACCTACCTCGCCGAGCTCGAGGGCGGAGTTCCCACCACCGCCAACACCCTCTCCTACGCGCGCATCGTCCAGGAGAAGGCGCTCAAGCGACGGCTCATCGGCGCCTGTGCCGAGCTCACCGATATCGCCACCGACCCCGGCACCGAGCTCGACGAGATGCTCGACGAGGCGCAGCGGCGGGTCTTCGCCATCGCCGAGAAGCACCAGGAGGGCGATCTCAAACCCTTCAACGTGGCGCTCGACAAGACCCTGGAGCTCATCGAGCAGGCCTGCGCCTCGGGAGGTCAGGGCGTCACCGGGCTCTCCACCGGCTTCGCCGACCTCGACCAGATGCTCACCGGCCTGCACCCCGGCGAGCTGCTCATCCTCGCCGCCCGCCCCGGCTGCGGGAAGACCTCGCTGGCCTTGAACATCGCCACCAACGCGGTCCTGCGCTCCAAGGTCCCGGCGGCGGTCTTCTCGCTGGAGATGCCCGAGGATCAGCTGGCGATGCGCCTGTTGTCCTCGGAGACGCGCATCGACATGAAGCGCATCCGCCAAGGCCACCTCTCTCCCTCGCACAAGGAGAAGCTCCAGCACGCCGCCAGCCAGCTGTGGAACGCGCCGCTGTTCATAGACGACTCGGGTTCGCTCTCCTCGTTCGACCTGCGCACCAAGGTGCGCCGGCTGCAGAGCAAGCTCTCGGGGATGGACCCGCCGCAGAAGCTCAATCTGGTCGTCATCGACTACCTCCAGCTGATGCACCAGCGCGGCTCCGAGAGCCGCCAGCAGGAGGTCCAGGAGATCAGCCGCAGCCTGAAGGCCTTGGCCAAGGAGCTCTCGCTGCCCATCATCGCCCTCTCGCAGCTCAACCGTAAGGTGGAGGAGCGCAAGGGCACCAAGAGCAAGCCCATGCTCTCCGACCTTCGCGAGTCGGGCGCCATCGAGCAGGACGCCGACGTGGTGATGTTCATCCACCGCGAGCAGGAGGACAGCGAGGAGGGCGGCGGAGGTCCGCCCCCGCCGGGCGGGCAGGGCCTGGAGGTGGAGCTCGTCGTCGCCAAGCAGCGCAACGGACCCACCGGCTCGGTGCCGCTGCTGCTCTTCAGCGAGTACACGCGCTTCGAGAACAAGCTGCGGGACGGCTTCGCGCAGTAGAGTCCGGGGGTACCCCCATGGCCAACGAACCCAAGGGCAAGATCCTCATTGCCGACGATGACGCCCACACCCGCAACCTGCTGAGGGAGCTGGCGGAGAGCTGGGGACATTCGACGGTGGTCGCCGCCGACGGCGAGCAGGCCCTGGCCGCGATCTCGGACCCGAGCTCTCCTGCGACCGATCTCGTGCTGCTCGACTTGATGATGCCCAAGGTCGACGGGTTCGGAGTGCTCAAGGCCCTGCGGGCCGCGCCCGCAACCCAACGCCTGCCGGTCATCCTCCTCACCGCCGCCGGAGACGTGGACGACAAGCTCAAGGGCATCGAGCTCGGCGCCGATGACTACGTCACCAAGCCCTTCCGCATCTCCGACCTGCAGAACCGGGTCGCGGCCGCCTTGAACAAGCGACACGACGCGGCGACGCAGGAGCCGAGAGATCCTGCTCACACCGATCCCCTCACCGGCGTCGGAACCTACCCCCAGCTCAAGGAGACGCTGGTCTACGAGGTGGAGCGAGCCCGGCGCTATGGTCGGCCGCTGACCGCGTTGGTGGTGGCGATGGACGAATCGCCGCTGCTCCTGGACAAGCTGGGGCGCGCCGCCGCCAACGAGCTGCTCAGCCAGCTCGCTGCCGCTCTGCGCAGGTCGTTCCGCTTCGCCGACAGGGTCTTCCGCATCGACGTCGAGTCCTTCGTCGTGCTCCTGCCCGAGACGGCGACCGAGGGCGCACAGATCGCCGCCCATCGGCTCGCCGCCGGGCTGAACGAACGGCCGCTCGCGGCTCCGGGAAGCCCCCGCAAGGTGACGATCTCCGTGGGCGTCGCCGACTTCCCTCGCTTCGGCAACGACAAGGCCGACGACCTGGTGCGCGCCGCCAACCACGCCTTGTTGCGCGCCCAGCGCGGCGGGTCCGCTCAGGTCGAGCTTGCCCAGGACGGCGAGGCCGGGGCGTAGACCGCCAATCCCCTGCCATCGTTTCGTTGGGTGTGACATAACCTCCCGAAACCGCAGCTGTTGTCGACCACGGACGGCGCTCCGGCACGATCCAGGCTTCGCGCATCGGCGAGGACGGACCCGCGAGCCGCATCCATGGCAGAATCGTCGAACTCTTCAGGCCATTCGCAGCCCAGGACCGCTCACATGCCCCCCTTCCGACGCATCCTCTTGCTGGTGCCTTGCCTCGTGCTCGCCTTCTCCTCCTGCGCCTGCGAGGACGCTCCACCCGCCAACGAGTGCTCGACCTCCAAGGACTGTTCGGCGAGCGAGCAGTGCGTCGCAGGCCACTGCGTGGCGCCTCCGGATGCAGACACCATCGACATCCCCGGACGCGACGGGGGGGAGACGGGCCTGCCGGACATCAACGACCCGAACAACCCGCGCAAGGACACCGACTGCGATGGGCTCAGCGACGCCGAGGAGTTTGCCGCCTCGTGGGGCCCCGATGCCCAGAAGACCGACCCCGGCAACCGTGACAGCGACGGCGATGGCCTCCCTGACGGCCTGGAGGCGGGCCGGACCATCGGGGTCGAGGGCACCTCCTGCGCTTCCCTCATTTTCGATGCCGATCCCTCGAGCCGCACCTCACCGGTAGATCCCGACTCCGATGCCGACGCCTTGCCCGACGGCCTGGAGGACGCGGATCACAACGGGAGGACCGATCCCTCGGAGACGAACCCCGCGAGGCCCGATACCGACGCAGACGGGCTTCTCGACGGAACGGAGGACGCCAACCACGACGGGGTGCGTGGCCCCGCCGAGACGAACCCCCTGGTGGCCGACTCTGATGGCGATGGGTGCCCCGACGGCTACGAGGACGGAGACCGCGACGGCACGCTGGACCCGGGCGAGAGCAACCCCCTCACCGCGGGGGACTGCACGCTGGGCTCGTTGGACTCGGACGGCGATGGCCTCTCCGACGTCGTGGAGGTCCAGGTCACCCACACCGATCCGCTGAAGGCCGACACCGACGGGGACGGGTTGCGGGACGGCGAAGAGGACCGAAACGCCGACGGAGTCCTCGACGCGGGCGAGACCGACCCCCGAAGCGCCGATACCGACTGCGACGGCCTCTATGACGCCGAGGAGGCGGGGTTCCGCACCGACCCGCGCAGGGCAGACAGCGACGGCGACGGGCTCCGCGACGGCCTCGAGGTGGGCCGCGCCACCTCGCCACAGGCGGGCTGCGTCTTCTCGGGCGATGCCCATCCCGCAAGCCGAACCTTCCCGGACAAGGCGGACACCGACGGGGACGGGCTCCCGGACGGCGTCGAGGACGAGAACGGCAATGGCCGGGTCGACCCTTCGGAGACCTCGCCCACCAACCCAGACAGCGACGGCGATGGCCTGGCCGACGGTGCCGAGGACGCCAACGGGAACGGCGTGCTGGACCCGGGCGAGAGCGACCCAACCAAGGCCGACACCGATGGCGACAGCATCCCCGACCGCATCGAGCGGGTCGTGACCATGACCGACCCCACCAAGGCCGACACCGATGGCGACGGCTGCCTCGACAGCGAGGAGGACCGCGACTGGGATGGCACCCTTGACCCCGGCGAGACCGACCCCCGGCTGGCGGGCGACTGCACGGACACCGACTGCGACGGCCTGCGCGATGACGAGGAGGACGTCAACAGGAACGGCGCGGTCGACCCCGGAGAGACCGCGTTTGACCGCGCCGACACCGATGGCGACGGGCTCTCCGACGGTCTGGAGAAGGGCGTGGTGCGCAGCCCCTCGCCCACTCTCTGCCCGACGTTCCACGGCGATCTCGACGCCGCCAGCCGCACCAACGCCCTCTCCAAGGACACCGACTGCGACGGGCTCTCCGACGACGAGGAGGACCGCGACAAGAATGGACGGGTGGACCGGCTGGAGACCGATCCGGCGCGGGCCGACTCTGACGGGGACGGGCTGCCGGACGGGTTGGAGAGGGGCCGCTGCGCCAGCCCCGACGCCGCCCGTTGCGCGGACAGCTTCGTCGCCGATCGCGACTGCGGCGCGAGCCAGACCGATCCCCTCCAACCGGACACCGACGGCGATGGCATCCCCGACGGCGCCGAGGACCTCAACCAGGACGGCCGGAACGACCCCGGCGAGCTCGACCCCACGGTCTCCGACGCGGCTGGGCCCGTCACCGAGGCCTGTGCCCACCCGAGACCAGTGCAACAGCTCGATCGCTTTGCCCCCGACCTCGCAGTGGCCGCCGCACCGGAGTTCACCGAGGTGACCACGCTGACCGTGGGTGGCCAGGCGGTGGGGGCGATGCTCTACGACGGCACGAGCAAGATCGCCGCCTTTGCGGTGCGGGTCCCGTCGCTGGCCAGCGTCACCGCGCAGGAGGCCGATGGCCGGGCCAAGCTGGCGGGCGTGGCGAGCCTGAGCTCGAGCATCACCCAGCTGTTCACCAGCTGGGACCGCTTCGACGCCATCGCCGCGCACTACACGCAGGCCAACTCCTCGAGCCAGGACCTCAAGGCGCGCGCCAATGCCGTGGTCGACGCGCTGCTGCCCGGGACCGCGGGCCAGCTGGCGGGCAGCGCAGGGGTCGGCGGCACGTTCCGGGTCCAGGCTGAATACCTGCGACGCAGCGGCAGCTACGCAGTGGTGATCATGGCCTTCCTCCCCGACTCGCTGGCAGCGCAGGGCGACCACCTCTTCCGCGTCGACGACCTGGCCAACGGCACCGCACTGGCCCAGTTCGGCGACGTGAGCCGCCCGGTGTGCGAGCGGTTCGCGGCAGTGGCGATCCCCAAGGTCGACTTCGTCTGGGTCGTCGACAACTCGGGCTCGATGAACCAATGGCAGGCCGAGGTGGCCAACGCCGCCGACCAGATGGCCCAGCAGCTCGCGACTGCCCCCATCGACTGGCGCATCGCCACCCTCTACTCCGACACCGATCGCGACCAGACGCGGGTGCACCAGCCGCGGCCCTTCACTCGCTCCATCTCCCAGTTCGAGGCCGACGCCTATCCGGGCACCGGCGGCATCAGCCCCGAGCGCGGGTTCGCACCCATCAACCACATGCTGCAGGCAGGCCGCTGGCTGCCCGCCTCGGCCTCGGAAGCCCCCGACAAGATCCGCCAGGGAGCCAAGGTGGTCATCGTCTGGCTCACCGACGCCCGCGAGCAGTCCACGACCTGGCCGGGGGTCTGCAGCGTCTGCGGCACTCCGCCCAGCGCCTGCTGCCTGCTCTCGGATCTCATCAACCCCAACATCGCCTTGCCCTCCGGGTACTCCACGTGGGCCGGCTACTTCGCCGACCTGCCCGGAGGCCTGGGCAAGGCCTTCGTGGCCGGCATCGTGCCACCGGTAGGGGTGATGATGCCGGGAGAGGAGACGATGACCGGCGAGTATCGCGAGGTGATCACCGCGCTCCAGGGCCTGGAGGCTGACATGCGCGACCGCGCGGCCATGGCCGGCTTCATCCAGCAGATCATCACCGCCGCCATCGGCAATGCCACCCCGACCCGCCTGAGCAAGCCGCCCATCTCCGCCTCGATCAAGGTGGCAGCGAGCCAGGTCGCCGGTCCGGGCTGCGACAAGAACGACATGCCGCACAGCCGCACCCACGGCTTTGACTACGACGGCGCCTCCAAGTCGCTGGTCTTCTACGGCGACTGCCGGCCGACCGCTAACCAGACGGTCGCGGTCTCCTACCGCTACTGGGTCGAGCAGGCCCCTGCCTGCAGCCCGCCCTGCACCGCTCCACAGGTCTGCGACCCGGTCACCGGCCGTTGCGTCTGCCCCAATGACTGCGGGGGCTGCGCCGCGGGCAAGGTCTGCGACCCGGCGACCTGCACCTGCCTCTGTCCGCCCGATTGCGGGGGAACGCTGGCGCCCGGCCAGACCTGCGACGTGGCCACCTGCGCCCCGCGATGTGAGCAAGCCGTGACCTGCGCCCTGGGCTTCAAGTTCGACGAGACGGCCTGCGGCTGCGCGTGCAACGCCACGGCCCTCGCCTGCGGCCCAGGGTTCGTGGCCGATCCCGCCACCTGCTCCTGCGCCTGCCAGCCTGACTGCGGCGGCTGCCCCGCCGGACAGGCGTGTTCGCGGTCTACCTGCAGCTGCGCGTGCGACGCGGTCAGCTGCCCAGAGCACCAGAGCCTCGATCCTGCCACCTGCACCTGCGGCTGCAATCCAGCGAGCCTCGCCTGCGACGCCGAGCATGAGGCCGACGCTGCGACCTGCTCCTGCCGGTGCAAGGCAGACTGCGGCGGGTGCGCGCGAGGCTTGCGCTGCGACGCCGCCGCCTGCGCCTGCATCTGCGACACGGACGCGCTCCACTGCCCGGGCACCTACACGGCTGACCCTCTCAGCTGCTCCTGCATGTGCAAGCCGGACTGCGGCGGCTGCCCGGCGGGGACGACCTGCGACCCGTCCACCTGCAGCTGTGAGAATGGCCCCACCTGATCGCCCGAGGCGGTCGGCGCCGGGATGGCCTGCCGTTGCGGGCCACCCGGCGGCTGGAAGAGGCAGGGGCGTTCAGGCCTGTCTCGCACAGGATCGCGGCGGCAAGAGCGTGCCGACAGGCCCACCAGCAGGCAACGCTACCGCAGGGCCATCCTCGGTTTCGCAATCCCTGCCCAACAGGGCTCAAGCTTCTGGGAATCGGAGGACCAGAGCTCAGCCGCACACGTCGTGAAGGCCCCTGCGGTCACCCTCGCCGAAGGCTGCGGCAGTTGCAGTAGCCAGCCCGCGATGAGCACCCGGCGCTCGCCCAGAGGGCCAGCGAACCTCAGCCGCCCTTGGCCAGCAGCAGCGGGCTCTCGACCTCGAAGGCCTCGCCTGAGAACGAGGGGAAGACCATGCGCTTGGCCTTCTCCTTGAGGCAGGTGCCGAGATCGGTGTTCTCGATGTCATCCCGGTTCAGGGAGGCCTTGGTGACGATGCCCGAGCTGCCGATGGTGAAGATGATGAAGACCTTGCCGCCCTTGAAGTAGGGGTTGCGGCGCAGCTCGTTCTCGACGCAGCCCTGGAAGGCCTTGAGGTTCTTGGCGAAGACTTCGGTGATCTGGGACTCCTCCAGTCCCTGCTTCCCGTCCACCGCGGTGAGCTTGCCCTCCAGGAGTGCTTCGTTGACCTTGGGGGCCTTGTTGCCGAGGTCCTTGGTCGCCGCCGCCATGCGCTGGCGCTCCTCCGGGGACATGGTGTCGAATTTGATCTCCGGCTTGGCGACGAGGGCTCCCTCGTCGGGCTTCTTGGGATCGGCGGCGACCTGGTCGCCCTGCTTGGGCTGGGCCGGCTTGGCGATCTTGGGCTTGGGCGGTGGCGGCTGCTTCTTCTTGAGCAGGCTGTCGCGGATGCTCGACAGGCCCTCGGTGCTGAAGACCGAGACCGGCCGGGAAACCTCCTGGCCGCTGTCGTCCACCGCGCTCGTCTCCACCTGCAGGAAGCCGACGTTGAGCTGCGAAAGCCCGTAGAGAGCGGCGACCGGGACTCCGATGCCCAGCACCGCGACCAGCGCGATCTTCCAGGGAGGATTGCGGCGGTTGACCCCGGCCTGCCTCATGAAGAAGCGGGTCTGCTCGCCGATCGGTGCCGGCTGGGAGAGATTGGGGTTGTCCGGGACGGATGCGAACGGATCGGCAAGCTTCTCACCCTCGCCTTCGGCGCCGGCTCGCTGATCGAGATCTCCCGCGACCGCGGAAGCGAGGTCGATGGGCTTGCCGATATTGGTCGGCACGATGTCCTGCGCGTCGTCGAACAACAGGCTGTTGAGATCCTGGTCCGACGCGCCCCCCAACCCCACCTCACTCGCCGGGCTTCCCTCACCGAGCGCTGAGGCCTTGGCCGCTTGCTGTGGAGTCTCCTCCTTCGCTGGCGAGCCGGCCGCCACAGGAGGCATCTCGTCCAGCAAGCCTTGCATGGGCCAGTCGCCGGCCTCGGCGAGGGCATCCAGAGAAGCCAGGTCGAGGTCGGAGCGGTTTACGGTTGGACGCTCCTCCTCGACGGATTGGCGCTTGGCGGGCTCAGCCGCGCTGGCTCCGTTCTTCGGCGCTGCCATGGCGCCGTTTCGAGGCCGCTGCGGCGAGCTCGGCTGGGCCGTCTGCTCCGACTTCGCCGACAAGGCGGCGGCGAGGGAGGGAATGTCGCCCGCGCGCTTCCAGTCGCCCTGGCCGTCACGCCAGACGTAGGTCCGGGCGGTGAGCTTGCCCTGAGCGATCTGGGCCTTGAACTCCTCCGCAGTGAGCGGGCCGGTCTGCTGGCGGTCGATGATGACGTGCCAGCCATCGGCAACGTATCCCGTTGCTGGGGCAGCGGGAGGGCTCTGAGGCGAAGGCGACCTGGCGGGGGCGGGGGCCTGCTGCTCGAGGTTGGCCCTCAAGGCCTCCATGTCGGTGAGCGACGCGACCCGGGTCCGCTCCTCGACCACCTCTTCCTGCACCACGAGGGTCTTGCCATTGACCGTGATCTTCGTGCCGCACTTGCTGCACTTGACGGCGACGATCTTCCCGCGGACTCTTTCGTCCGCGATCGTGTACTTCGCAGCACATTTGTCGCACGAGAAGCGCACGAGACTCCTTGCCCTTTCGGCCTGCAGCACTCACCCGATGACGAAGACTGGGGGGGTGTATATCAGATGGCTGGGTGGGCCGCAGAGATCTCATTCTCCCAGCCATGTCTCGTGCGGTCAATTTGGAACACGGCAAGCCATGGCTCGTGAACGGGAGCCCTCGCGAGGCTGCTTCCCCAGGCTTGACAAGCTCCCACGCGGTTGGCTAATCAGGCCCACTCATCCGTCTCTGGCCCGCTCGAGGGCGCACACCACGCGAGGTCCGCCGCATGGCTGCAAAGGACTTGGGGACCAAGTATTCCTGCTTCAAGTGTGGGGCGAAGTTCTACGACCTGAAGAAGCCCGAGCCCGTCTGCCCCAAGTGCGGCAGCGACCAGCGTGAGAGCCCTCCGCAGCGCCCGCTCGACAAGGCGGAGCGCAGGCGTGCAGCGGCACGTCCGGCGGTCGTCGAAGAGCCGGCGCTCGAGGAGGAGGCTCTCGAGGAAGAGCCTGCCGCCGGGGAGGAAGACGAGGCGGAAGTCCCCGAGCGCGACGAAGAAGACTTCTAGGCTCCACCCTCCCCTCGCCGGCCCCCCCCAGAGCCGTGGAGAGGTGTGCCATCCGCTGCGCGAGAGGTCTCGCGCGAGCCCTTGTCTCCGCTTTGCTTAGGAGCGGGCAGCGAAGTGGTAGAGCATCAGGTACACGACGACCCCGCTCGTCGACACGTAGAGCCAGACGGGGAAGGTCCAGCGCCCTATCCGCTTGTGTGCTTCGAAGCTGCGCTTGAGAAGAGACAGCTGCAGCGTGCGCAGCACGAGGGGGACCAGGGCGACGGCCAGAACCGTGTGCGAAGCGAGGATCCCCAGGTAGAGCAGCCGGGAGGCGCCTGCGCCGGGATAGCGATGGACTCCGGTGAGCGACATGCGCACGAGGTAGCTCACCAGAAACAACACCGAGGACGTGAAGGCGCCCAGCATCAGCTGGCGATGCAGGTCGATCCGCCGATGTTTGATGGCCCAGAAGCCGGCGGTGAGCAGAAGCCCGCTGAGGCCATTGAGGATGGCGTTGAGGGTCGGGAGGGCTGGAGCGAGATCCATGGCTCCTCACCTGCGTCGACAGACCACTGCGGCGGCGGCAAACGCCATGATCGCGAACGCGCCGGCCATGGCGATATCGAGCGACAACGAGCTCTCCAGGCCGACAGTCGCCGGAACAAGGCCGCCATAGAGAGCCCGGCGCAGGCCGTCCACCACATAGGCCACGGGGTTGAGCCTCATCAGGGTCGACAGCACGGAACCCGCCGCGGGGAACATCGCACCGGAGAGCACCCATAGCGGGATGAGCAGCAGGCTCACGACTGCGTGGTAGCCCTGGGTGGAGTCGATCCACCAGGCGAGCGCGAAGCCGACCCCGGTGAGCGCCAGCGCCGCGAGCGCGAGCAGGGCCAGCAGGGGCCCCCAGGCGATGGTCGCCGGCTCGAAACCCGCCCAAGGGGCAAGCGCCAGGAAGACGAGCGCCTGCAGCAAGGCCACGGCCGAGCCGCCCAGGATCTTGCCCAGCGCCACCGAGGCCCGCGACCCAGGGCCCGCCAGCACTGCCTGCAGGAAACCCTCGCGGCGATCCTCGATCAGGCTCATCGCGCCGAAGATCGCCGAGAAGAGCACCACCATCGCCAGCACACCCGGATAGAAATACTCGAGGTAGCCCACCGGCGCCCCGGGAAGGTGGAACGTCCCTGCAAAGCCTCCCCCGAGTACCAGCCAGAACACCAGGGGCTGGCCGATGGCACCCGCCAGCCGGCTGGGCTGCCGCAGGAGGCGCTTGAGGTCGCGCACCACCAGCACCGTTACGGTGGCGACGCGGTAGCGCGCACCTGGCCTCGAAGGCATGGTCACGACAGGGAGCGCAGCCAGGGCGTCGCCGTTCGCGCTGCTGGTCGCCCTCATGAGCTCTGCTCCAGGGCCGCGCCGGTGACCTTCAAGAAGCCATCGGCGAGCGTGGGCCGCCTCACCGCGATGCTGCGCAGGCGCCCCGCGGGCAGCACCTCGACCAACCGTGGCACGAGCTCGTGGGCACGAGGGGCCTCGAACCAGAGCGAGCGCGCATCCAGCTGCGGCGCGACCGCGAAGCGTTCGGAGAGGATTCCGGCGAGCTCCTCGAGCCGACTGGCCTCGACCACCACCAGGTCCCCTCCTACGCGCGAGCGCAGCGCATCCGGGGTCTCCAGCGCCAACATCTCTCCGTGATGGAGTATCGCCAACCGGTCACACTGGTCGGCCTCGTCGGCGCGGTGAGTCGCCAGGACGATGGCGAGCCCCTCGCTGCGCTTGAGCCCGTGCAGCCGCGCCCAGACCCGCTGGAACGCACCCTCATCCAGGCCTTGAGTCGGCTCGTCCATCAGCAGCAGCTTGGGCCGATGCACCAGCGCCCGCGCGATCTCCAGGCGCCGCTTCATGCCCTCCGAGAAACGCTCGATCCTCTCGTCTGCCCTCTCTGCCAGATCGGAGAAGGAGAGCAGCTCCTGGGCTCGGCGACGGCGCTCGGCCCTGGGCACTGCGAACAGCTCGGCCCCCAGCTCCAGGTTCTCGCGGGCGGTCAGCTTGCCGTCCAGGCTGGGCCGCTGGAAGACCACCCCCAGCGCGGCGCGAAACTGCCCCTGAGCGGGCCGCAGCCGCTCGCCCTCGAGAAGGATCTCGCCTTCCTGCAGCCCCACCATCCCCGTCAGCACCTGGAGCAGAGTCGTCTTGCCTGCGCCGTTGGGCCCCAGCAGGCCCAGGCACTCTCCCCGCCCGACGGCAAAAGAGACCGCGCGCAAAGCCTGGTGATCGCCATAGCGGAAGGACAGACCGCGCACCTCCAGGCGGGGCGACGGTCGCTGCGGCATCAAAGCGGCGATCAAATCACCTCCCTCGTCAGCCCACATACCGATCGAGCACCAGCGCCCCCATCAGCAGGGTGAGGTAGAGGTTCGTGGCCATGAAGAAAGAGCGCGCCCACAGAGGTCCGGCGTTCGCGCGCAGCCCCCGAAGCGCCAGCACCAGCACCCAGCCGCCCAGGATGAGCGCCGCCGTGAGGTAGAGGAGCCCGGAAGAGCCGAAGAGCACGAACATCAGGCTGGTGGCGACGGTGGAGGCTGCGTACACGAACAGCTCACGCCGAGTCGCCCTCTCCCCGCGCTCGAGCGCAAACACCTTGAAGCCCGCCTTCGCGTAGTCGTCCAGACGGAAGAGCGTGATGGCCAGGAAGTGCGGTACTTGCCAGAAGAACAGCAGCACGAAGAGCAGCACTCCCGGCAGGTCGATGCCCCCCGTCGCCGCGGCCCAGCCAATCAGCGGAGGGGCTGCGCCGGGGACCGCGCCCACCAGGAGGGCCGCCGACGTGACCTGCTTGAGGGGCGTGTAGATGAGCACATAGCCCACCAGCGCCGCGGCCCCCAGGAGCCCCGCGAGCGGGTTGACGGCGAAGCTGAGCAACGGCACGCCAATGGCGGCCAGCGCCAAGCCGAACACCAGAGCCGCTTGCGGCGCTATCCGCCCGGCAGCCAGAGGGCGGTTGCGCGTGCGCGCCATGGCCTTGTCGAGGTCGCGCTCGAGGTAGCAGTTGAGGGCGTTGGCCGCGCCAATCACCAGGCCCGTCCCCAGCAGGGTGGCCCCGAAGACGGCTGCCGAAGCCTGCGCGCGCGCCAGAGCGAAGCCCGCCGCGGCGGCGACGAGGTTCAGCGCGGTGATGCGCGGCTTGGTCAGGGCCACCAGCTCGCGCAGCGGGATCGGCCTCGCCAAGACGGAAACGGTCGCGCTCATCGGCGGTCGACTCCTGCGCCCCGGCATGGAGCGCTTCTGCCCTGTTAGATGTGCATCCCAGGCTCTCGGACCTGAAACGGCAGCGTAGAGCGTCGGTGAGAGCCCCGCATATGCACCAGTCGGGGCGTGCAGCACGTGGGCTCCATTGGTCGCCGACGAGCGGAAAGGTCTCCGCCTGGAGCTCGAACACGCAGCAGTCGGCGAGGATGCGTCCCGACTGCCGTAGCCAAGGCTTCACGCTCATGCGCTCGCGCGAGGCTTCTTGCCGCCGGCTTTCCGGCCGCCTGAGCGCGCAGGCCTCGGCTTCGGCTTGGGCTGCTTGGAGTGCCCAGGCGCGCCTGCTTTCTTGGCTGCGGCGCGCCCGTCCAGCGCCTTGAGGACCGACTTGCCCACGCGCGAGGTGAGCGTCTTGTTCGCGGCCCCGGAGATGACGATGCCGATGAAGGGGATGGCGCGGGCGAGCCCCTTGCCGGCCAGC
>JACRCT010000542.1 GCA_016218885.1 Deltaproteobacteria bacterium
ACTGCGTGGCCGCCTTCGGCATGGGCACGCTGGTCGCCGCCACCATCGGCAAGGGCATCGTCGATGCCTCGGTGATCGAGCCCAGCCTCATCTTCGCAGCGCTGATGGGGGCCATCGTCTGGAACCTCCTCACCTGGTGGCTGGGGCTGCCCTCCAGCTCCTCGCATGCGCTCATCGGGGGCCTGGCCGGGGCGGCGCTGGTCAAGGCCGGGCCCGCGGCGCTGGTCCTATGGGTGCCCACCGAGAACCCGCTCGTCTACAAGGGCATCCTGGGCATCGCCGCCTACATCGTCGTCGCCCCGCTGCTGGGGCTGGGGCTGGGCCTGGCCTTCATGACCGCGCTGGCCTGGGGGCTGCGCCGCGCCCGACCCTCGAAGGTGGACAAGTGGTTCCGCCGCCTGCAGCTGGTCTCCGCCGGGGTCTACAGCTACTCGCACGGCTCCAACGACGCGCAGAAGACCATGGGCATCATCTACGCCCTGCTGGTCGCCGCGGGGCTGGGCTCGTGGGCCCACGCCGGAGGGATCGTGGAGGAGCGCGGCGTGCTCCAGGCTCCCACCCCCCAGCGCGCCTCCTGGGTCCTGCGCACCGAGGCCGGCGAGTCCCTCGCGCTTCAGGGCAGCGGGCCCGACCTGGCCAAGCTCGAGAAGAACGCTTCGGGAGCGAGCGTGACGGTGCTCGGCGAGCGGACGGTGACCGCGACCGGCGGCCCGGGGCTCGAGCTCAAGGACCACCTCGCCTGGTGGATCATCCTGCTGTGCCACGCGGCGATTGGCCTGGGGACCTACATGGGCGGCTGGCGCATCGTGAAGACCATGGGGACGAAGATCACCCGGCTTCAGCCCTACGGCGGCTTCTGCGCCGAGACCGGCGGCGGGGTCACCATCCTCGCCATGAGCCACTTCGGCATCCCGGTCTCCACCACCCACACCATCACCGGGGCCATCATCGGCGTGGGGGCCACCCGAAGGCTCTCCGCCGTGCGCTGGGGCGTGGCGCGCACGGTGGTCTGGGCCTGGGTCCTGACCATCCCCGCCTCGGCGCTGGTCGCCGCGCTCGTCTATCTTCCCTTCCGTTGGTTCGGGGGCTAGCGCAGGAAATACCCCTCTCAATCTCTCCTGAAGGCGAGGAATGGCCCGCCCCCGTTCGACCTCTGGTCCGCGGTCGGCTTCATCACCTTCCTGGCGGCGCGCAACCGCAAGGGTTGAGGCTGCGGCTGCCGCCTTCGGAACAATGCGCGGATCGGCGCGCGAAGCCGTACCCTCCGGTTGGCTTCGGCTCGCGCGGCCGGGTGTTTGACGGGTGGGGCAGCGCCTCCTACGATGCCGCTGCCGCGGCCGCGGGGCCGCGCCGGTTCCCGAATGCTCCTTCCCCTCGCCGGCCCTCTGGCTGCCGCCATCCTCCTCGTCGCCGGAGCCGAGCTCTCGCCCGTCGACGCTGGCGTGGTGCCACCGCTCTGCGCCGAGCAGGCCGCTGACCGGGACGCCGGGGCACCTGACGGCCGTGCAGCAGAGCCGCAGCCGGGCGGGGCCGCGCCGGCCCCCGAGGAGACCGCGCCGGCGGAGGCTGCTCCCCTCGTCGAGGAGGGCCCCCCGCCCCCCGCCGACGCCCCCGAAGACCCCGCGATCGCCCAGAAGGTGGACGAAGCGGCGCGAGAGATGGAGGAGCTGCGCGCGGCCGAGGCCGCGGTGGTGGATGAGGGTGCCCGCCGGGCGCTGGAGGCCTTCAAGGCCATGCGCCGGGCCGGGCCAGGCAGCCCGCTGTATCAGCGGCTCAGCGACGTGCTCGGAACGGGTCGGCCGCTGCCTTTGGTGCCCGACCCCCATGAGATGGAAGCGGTCGCGCTCGCGGACATCCGCTCCTTCGACATCGAGAAGGCCAAGAAGCTCTACGACATCCCGGTGGAGATGCACCCGCTGGTGGCCGAATACATCCACTTCTTCCAGGTCCCGGCACGCCGCCACTACGTGAAGTGGCTGGGGCGCTCCACGCGCTGGCTGCCCATGATGAAGAAGGCGCTGCGTGAAGCCGGGCTGCCCGAGGACACGGTCTACCTCTCGATGATCGAGAGTGGCTTCACGCCCATCGCGCTCTCGCGGGCCAAGGCCGTCGGGCTGTGGCAGTTCATCGAGCCCACCGGCAAGCGCTTCGGCCTGCGGGTGGACTTCTGGGAGGACGAGCGGCGCGACCCGGTCAAGTCGACCTACGCCGCCGCCGCCTACCTCAAGGAGCTCTACACCGAATTCGGGGACTGGCGGCTGGCCTGGGCGGGCTACAACGCCGGCGCCGGCACGGTTCGCAAGGCGATCAGGGCGTCGGCTGGCTCCACCGATTTCTGGGTGCAGATCGAGGCCAAGCGTGCCTACCGCAAGGAGACCAAGCACTACGTCCCCAAGCTGATGGCTGCGGCGCTGATCGCCAAGCACCTGAAGCTCTTCGGGTTCTCCGACGCGGAGCTCGTTGCCGAGGACGCCCTGGCCTATGAGGAGGCCGAGGTCCCCGAAGCCACCGACCTCGAGGTGGTGGCCCGGGCGGCGGGGACGACGGTGGCGGTCCTCAAGGACCTCAATCCCTCGCTCAAGCGCTGGTGCACGCCTCCCTCGCGCAAACCCGATGACGTCTACAAGATCCACCTGCCGGTGGGGTCCCGTGAGCGCTTCGTGGAGGAGTTCCCGAAGATCGCCCCCAAGGACCGGCTGCACTTCGTCGTTCACGTGGTGCAGAAGGGGGACACGCTCTCGAAGATCGCCGCCCGTTACGGCAGCGCGACCGAGGCGGTCATGCGCATGAACGGCCTCAAGGATTCGCGCAGGCTCAAGATGAAGGCCGAGCTGGTGGTGCCGGTCCCACGCGGCGCAGGG
>JACRCT010000543.1 GCA_016218885.1 Deltaproteobacteria bacterium
CGGCTTCTGCCTGCTCTCGAGCGCGGTCTACGTCTTCAACGACCTCGCCGACAGGGAGAAGGACCGGCTGCATCCGGTCAAGCGCCTGCGCCCCATCGCCAGCGGGGCGCTGGGCGCGGGGGCGGCGACCGCCTTGGGGGTTTCGGTGGGCGCAGCGGGCCTGGCGCTGCTGGGCCTGCTCACCTCGAGGCCGGCCTTCTACGGCGCGCTCGGCTACCTGGCGCTGCAGGCCGCCTACACCGTCGTCCTCAAGCGGCTGGTCATCCTCGACGTCATCGCCATCTCCATCGGCTTCGTCATCCGCGTCGCCTCCGGCGCCCTGGCGATCGGCGTGCCGATCTCCAGCTGGCTGTACATCTGCACCTTCCTGCTCGCTCTGTTCCTGGGCTTCTCCAAGCGCCGCGCCGAGCTGGTGCTTTTGGACAAGCACGCCGCCGGGCATCGGGCCAACCTCGCCGAGCTCTCGCTTCCCTTGCTCGACCAGCTCATCTCGGTGGTGGCGGCCTCCACGGTGGTGTCCTACGCCCTCTACACCATGAGCGAGGAGACGGTGCGCAAGTTCGGCACCGACAACCTCAAGCTCACCATCCCCTGCGTGGTCTACGGCATCTTCCGCTACCTCTTCCTCATCTACCGCAAGGGTGAAGGGGGCAGCCCGGAGCGCCTGCTGCTCTCCGACGTCCCGCTCATCGCCACCATCGTGGTGTTCAGCGCCATCGTCGGCGCGGTGCTCTACCTGTAGACGGCCCCTCCCGCAGTCTGTGCAGCTTGACCCCCAGCTCACGAGCGATCTGCTCAGCGATGCTGGTCGCGAAGAGAGCCGCCAGGCCAATGAGGCAGCCCTTGTCGTGGATGGCCTGGAGCGCCTCGGCGAGGAGATTGGGCGCTACACCGCAGCCGAAGCCTCTTCGCCAAGAAGGCGCAATCCCCAAGGTGATCAGGCTGGTGGTCCCACCGCCATCGACGTACCCGTCCCGAAGAACGGCCGATGGTACCTGGCACCACTGGCGTGGCGGTCTTCCCGGCGCCTACTGCCAGGAGGAGTCGCGAGCGAGGCCGCAGGCGAGCTTGCCATCAGCGGTATCGAGGGCATGGCAGTCGCACCCGTCGAGAAGCGTGGTGCAGTGCTCCTCGTCGGTGACGGTGACGGTGACCCGGGAGGACTCGTCGGAGGCCCTCTGCTTGCACTGGTCGCGCAGGGTGGAGGTCGCCTCACACTCGCAGATCTTCTCGGCGAGCTGCAGGCAGGGCCCCTTGCACCCGGCGAGGGACAGGCAGGCCACGGCGGCGAAAGCGAGGAGGGCGCGTTTCATCGGGCGCGGATTCTGGCAATCCCTCCCCGGGGCCGCAAGCGATAGTTGAGGTCGATGGTCGCCTCCCTGGCCTGCTGGAAGCCGGTCAACCGCTGCTTCGAGTTGCTCTCCACCATGAAATTCGCGAGTCAGGGTAGAGTGGCTTTCGTGAGCGAGGCGGGATCCCGCAGACAGCGTTCGAGACGGCATGCGCAGGGTGCTTGGCTTCGCGCCGAGATCGCCCTTGGCGTGGTGCTCTTCTTCTGCCCTCTGGCCATCGGCACGGTCCATCCCTGGGCCATCGGGACCGCTGCCGGCCTCGCCCTGCTCGCCGCCGCGCTGACCGCCTGGGCGACCTTGCGCTCGGGCGAGCCCTTCCTCGTCCCCTCTCCGGGCATTGCCTTCACCGCAGTGACGGCCTACATCGGGTTCCAGCTCCTCCCCCTGCCCCCGTTCCTGGTGGGCCTGCTGGCCCCCCGCACCCGCGAGCTCCACGAGTTCGTCCTCGGCCCCCTCGGCCACTACCCCGCGTGGCGTCCCCTTTCCCTCGATCCTCCGGCGACGGCCCTCGAGCTGGTCAAGGCCGTGACCTACCTCGCGGTCTTCCTCTGTGCCGCGCAGATCGTCCGCTCGCGCCGCGCCAAGTCGCGCTTGATCGGCATGCTGGGGGCCGTCGGCGTGGTAGTGGCGGTCATCGGCTTCGGCCACGCTCTGTGGGGCGCCACCGCCCTATTCGGCGTCTTCAGCTTCCAGCACGCCGCCCCGCCGTTTTTGACCCCCTTCGGCAACCCCAACCACCTCGCCAGCTTCCTGGCCCTCTGTGCGACGGCGCTGCTGGCCAAGGTCCTCACCGAGCGCGACCGCAAGATCGCCACTCTGTGGGCCTTCGGGTACCTGGCCACGGGCGTCGGGGTGCTCCTCTCGCTCTCGCGCGGTGGCATCGTGGCCTTCGTCGCCGCGCAGCTGATGCTCGGCATCGCGGTGTGGATGGTGCGCCAGAGCGAGAGTGAGGGAGTGGCCCTCAGGCCGCGCGCCTTCGTCGTCCCCGCCAGCGTCCTGCTCGTCCTCGCGGTGGCGGCCTACATCGCCTGGGACGCGCTCGCCGCCGAGTTCGCCACCGCCGACTCGCTCGACAAGCTCAAGGACAGCAAGCTCGCGATGTGGTCCAGCTTCTGGCCGCTCGTTCGCGAGCACTGGCTGGTCGGGCACGGCCGGGGTGCCTTCGAGGTCGCCTTCCAGCGCTTCCAGGACCCGGCTTGGGGCCAGGCGACCTTCACGCACGCCGAGAACCTGGTCGGCCAATGGGTCTCCGACCTCGGCGTTCCCATGGGCCTGCTCCTCCTGGGCGCCTGCGCCTGGGCGCTGCTGGGCGCGCTGCGCCGCGGCGCCACCGACCCCGAGAGGCTGGCCTGTATCTTCGGGCTGGCGGCCATCTCGCTGCACGAGCTGGTGGATTTCGGCCTGGAGCAGGGCGGGCTGGCGGTTCCTGCGACCCTCGCCTTCGCGGTGGCGAGCTTCCGCCAGGAGAACGCCACGTCATTCCGGCGCCGCGCCGCCGCCCTGCTGGTGCCGGTCATCGCCGGAGTCACCGCTCTGGGCATGGTGAGGGCCCTGCCCTCGCTGCGCCGCGACGGGGAGGAGCTCGCCGCGCGCCTGTCCAAGGACAAGGCCGATGACGTCGCCGCTGCCGCAGTGCAGATGGCCGAGCGCCACCCGGCCGACTACTTCCCCCAGCTCGTCGCCGCCCAGGCCTACGCTGCCGAGCGCCCGCTGCACCCCGACAAGCTCGTCGGCTTCGCCAACCGCGCGATGTACCTGAACCCCAGCTTGCCCCTGCCGCACCGGCTGGCCGCCCTCGCCCTGCGCGCCAAGGGCCACCTCGCCCAGGCTCGCATCGAGTACAAGCTCGCCTACGAGCTGAAGGACCCGACGGTGGTCGCCGAGGTCACCCGGGTCTTCCAGAAGACCGAGGAGCTGCTCGAGGCGATACCCGATCGCCCTGAGGCGCTCGCACACCTGGCCGACCAGCTCATCACCGAGCGCCGCTACGAGGATGCCCAGGCGGTGGCGCAGGCCTCGCTCGCGCGCCACGGCGAGAAGCCCGACGCGCTCCAACGCCTGGCGCGCATCGCGGGTGCCCGTGGGCAGCCCCAGACCCAGCTGCTGATCGGCGAGCGGCTGACGAAGATCGCTCCGAACCAGACCTCGGGGCTGCAGGTGCGCGTCGAGGCGCTCATGGCCCAAGGCGACGCCGCGGGCGCCCTCGCGCTGCTCGAGGGCGAGGGGCTGCAGCGCTTCCCAAGAGATGCGGGAGTCCTTCTCTCGCTGGCCCGCCTGCGGCTCTCGCGCGGCGACACCAAGGGCTGCCGCGAGGCGCTCAAGCGGCTGCCGGCGGGAATGGACCCGGGAGCGCGCCTGGCCGCCCTCTCGCTCGAGTCGAGCGCCGCCGAGCGCGACGGTCAGGGCACTCGAGCCTTGGCCCTGATGCGCCAAGCGGTGGCGATGCGCCCCGAGGACGCCGGCTGGCAATGGCAGCACGCGCTCCTGCTCGAGCGGCTGGGGCGCTTCGACCAGGCCGCCCACGAGGCCGCGGCCGCTGCCGACAAGTCCCCCTCCCTGCGCGAGGAGGCCGAGAAGCTCAAGGCCCGCGCGGCGGCCAAGAAGCAGGAGCTCGAGCAGATGCGCCGCTGGAAGGACGTCGCCGACGGCGAGAAGAGCCGCTGAGGCGCCGACGGCTCAGCGCTCCAGGGCGCACTGGCGCAGGACCCAATCGCCGCCCGCCGTGCCCTGGCTGACCTCACCTCGAGGACCGACCCGGGCCTGGAAGTCGTCGGTCCGCTCCAACCTGCCGCGCACGGTGATCTCGCGGTTCACGAGCTCGTCGGGCCAGCCCTGGCGCTCCAGGCAGTAGACGAGCCAGCCGTCGGCGAGCACCGCTGCGGAGAGCTTGGCGTTGACGGCCTTGCCGCGGATGCGGACCTCCTCGCCGACCTGGACCCCTGCGTCCGGGCCCTTCACCAGGACTGGCATCTCCACCTTGGCCTCCGGGCGTTCGCTCGCCGCCGGCTGGACCGCCTCGCGGCAGGCAGAGGAGCCGAGCACCACCACCACGAGGAAGACAGACGGGCTGCTCGCGATCCTCATTCCACCCCTCCTGGCGGTTGCGCCCCATCGGACGCAGACAAGTATTGAGCCGAGGGACCCACCAATGGAAGCCAAGCACCTCTACCTCGACTGCAGGACCCTGGACGGATGGGGGTGCGAGCTGACGATTGCCGGTCCCCACGAAGAGATCGTGAGGATCGCCCTCGCGCACGGGCGCTCGATCCACGAGATCGCTGAAGGCCCCCACGCGACGATCCAGGTTCGGGCAGCCCTGGACGAGGTGCAGCCGCTCGTGCCGGCGCCCGGCCGCAAGGTCCTCGACTGCCGAGACCTGCCCGGCCGTCAGGGCTGCAGCGTCTCTTTCACCGGCCCAACCGAGGAGATCGTGAGCGCCGAGCTCGACCACGCCGCGCACTACCACCGCGCGGCAGTGACCCTCGAGCTCGAAGACGAGATCCGGCTCGCCCTGCGCGACGAGACCCCGGCCACCTATCCGCTCGAGATGTCGTGACCGAGCCGATGGGCCGGCCCTCGCGCTCAGCTCCCTACTCCTTGATCGCCAGGAGATCCTTCAGCTCCTTGAGAGGGAGCCCCTCGAGATGACGGGCCTGGTTCTCGACCGTCGAATACGAGCGGGTATGCATCCGGTCGATGTAGAGCGTGCCGTGGAGGTGGTCGATCTCGTGCTGGAGGATGCGGGCATACCAGCCGCTCGCCTCGATCTTGACCGGACGCCCCTTGTGGTCGAGCGCCTCCACCTTCACGCCCCGGGCTCGCGGCACGAGCGCGGAGAAACCTGAGACGGAGAGGCACCCCTCGAACTGCGTGACCGGCGTGGGGTCGACGAGCTCGATCTTGGGGTTGATCACCACGTGGAAGGGCACCCCCCGCCGCTCCTGGGACTTGAGCCGCTCCTTGGGGGCGCGGGAGAGAGCCTCCGCGTCGTCCTCGATGACCGCGAGCTGGAGCGGCAGCCCGACCTGCGGCGCGGCGAGGCCCACGCCGGGAGCGTCGCGCATCGTCTCGCGCATCAGCTCGACGAGCTGCTGGATCCCCGGCGAGAGGATCTCCTTCTTGCTCAGCGTGCGGCCCGTCTGGCGCAGCACGGGGTCGCCGGTCTGGACGATCTTCAGCAACATGGGCCCTACCTCCTGATCACCTGGGGCACGGAGAATAGCGCGCCCTGCCCTATCCCGGCCGAGCCGGAACCAACGCGGGTGTCGGCGCCGGCTGCAGGCTCCAGACCCCGGGCTTCAGGGCAAGCGGCCCCAGGCCTCCAACCTCGCCAAAATCCAAGGCCGTTATCTGGGGTCTGAAGCCTGGAGCCACAGTCTTTGCCATCGTGCGCACGATTTCCCGACGAGGGGACTACCCCTCTCGTCTTCTCGCAGCCCCTCTGCCGGCGCTAGTGTCCGGCCCATGAATCATCTCCAGGCCATCCGCACGCGCCATTCGGTCCGCACGTTCCAGGCCCGACCGCTCGAGCCCGAGCCTCGGCGAGCCCTGGCACAGGCCGTCGAGAGGTGCACGAGGGGCCCCTTCGGCACCGCGGTCCGGCTCGTCCTCTGTGAGCTGGGCGAGACCGAGCGCCGCGCGAGCCAGGCCTTGTGGACCTATGGCGTGATCCGGAACGCCAGCACCTTCCTGGCAGGCGCCGTCGTTCCCAGCCCGATCGCAGCCGTCGACTATGGTCACTGCGTCGAGCGCTTCATCCTCGAGGCGACGAAGCTCGGGCTGGGTACGTGCTGGCTCCGGCGGGAGACGGCGCGCCGTTCTGGAACCAGGTGCGCTCCACCTACATCTCGCTGCGCCCGTTGCGCGCCGCGCCTCCGGCGCCCGAGGCCTCCCGGGCCTGGGTCTGGGGGGTCGTCGCCGGCGGCGTCGCGGTCGCCCTCGTC
>JACRCT010000524.1 GCA_016218885.1 Deltaproteobacteria bacterium
ACCCTCTCGGGCAAGCGCTCAGGTGACATGGACGTCTTCGCCTGCTCGGCGGCCGGCTCGCGCGGCGGACCGAGCGCAGGAGCAGGCGCGGCGCTGTTGGGGCTGCTGCTGGTCGCGTCGTGGCGGCGCACCCGACGTCCCTGCGCGGCCCTGGTGCTCGCGCTGCTCCCCGCGTTCGGGGCCGCGCGCACCGCCGCGGCGGCCGAGCCACCCAAGCAGAAGGTCGCGGTGATGACGCTGCGGGCGGGCCCTGGGGTCGACCCCAAGGTGGTCGACACGGTGACCGACGCCCTGGCGGCGGAGATCCAGGCCCGGCCGCGGCTGAGCGTGATCTCCTCGAAGGACCTCGAGGCCAGCCTCGGCCTGGAGCGACAGAAGGCCCTGATGGGCTGCAGCAACGAGTCGTGCCTCGCGCAGATCGGCGGGGCGCTGGGCGTGGACGTCCTGGTGTACGGCTCCTTGGGCCGCGTGGGCGACACGCTCCTGTTCCAGGTCCAGAGGCTCGCGACGCGCAGCCAGCAGGTGGAGAAGCGCTTCTCCGCCCGGCTCGACGCCGCGCGGGAGGAGCAGGTGCTCGAGGCGATCGACGCGGCGGCCTGCGAGCTCTTCGGCGGCCAGCCCGGCGCGCGCCCCGGGATCTCGCTCCGGCTGAACGAGCCGCTGCCCACCTGGCGGGTGACGGCGGGCTTCCAGCTCCTCCCGAGCGATCACTTGAGCGGCGCCTGGAGCGTCTCGGTGGGGGCGCAGCTCGGCGACCTGCTCTCGGTCGAGCTGGGCGCGCTGCTCAGCGGCGTGGTGGACCGCTCCGCCTCGGTGGGGGCACTGGCCCGGCTGAACCTCGTCCCGTTCAATCAGCGAGGCCGGGTCCGCCCGCTCCTGGCGCTCGAGCTGCCGCTCCTCGCCACCCCGGACTTCTCCATGGGGGCCGGCGGCGCGGTAGGTCTCGAATTCCTCCCGATGCCCTGGCTCGCGCTCGGCCTCGAGGTCCCGGTCTACTACATGTTCGTGGCCCCCCAGGAGGCGCGGCAGCTCTACTGGTTCATCGCCCCGCGGGTCGGGGTGCGCTTCTGAGGGCGGGACGCTCCTGGCAATTCCCCGCCCCCCAGGGCGGCGGCCAGGTCAAGGTCACCTATCCGTGGCGCACTCCGGGGTCATGGAGGCGAAGGTCTCGCCAGTGAGCGCTGCGCGCCCTACCTCGATCTGTGCGTTGCCCTAGCGGCGCTCGCGCGCCAGGTGTGGCAGAGGGGCTTCGGCCGCCGGTTCGGCGACGACGCGGGCGCGCCTGGGTCTCTGCCATTAGGTGCTCCCGGGTGCGGAGCCACCGAGGGTTGAAGCTGCGATGTGACTCTGCCCGAGCGGACGCCGCCGCTGGTCGAGCCGGGCCCTTCGCTCTTCCTTCAGACGGGCGACGATTTGCAGGGCCTCACCGCGAGACGGCCCTGTAGACCTTGTCGCCGCTCTCGACCATGTGCGAGTTGAGCGTACCGAGCATCACGACGACCTGCTTGTTGGCGACGCGAATGCGAGCTTCGGCGTCTTCCTGCTTGGCCGGGAGGAGCCCGCATTGGATCCCCGTCACCTTCGCGCGCGTCTTGGCTTTGTCTTCATTGCAGGCCTTCGTGATTCCGCGTGCGTAGTTCGAGCAGATCTCGGCTGCGGCGGCGTCCGGGTAGCCGAGGAGCTTTCCTCGAGCCTGCCAGCTCGGGACGTCGATCGTGAGCGCCATGTCGTCGCCGCAGGCTCGCTTCAAGTGGCTTGCGGCCTCCGGGATCTGGATGTTCTCGAGGTCCCAAACGCGGCGTTTGGGCCAGATCTTGGAGAGCGTCGGCTCGGTCCGCATGGCCTCGTCGGTCTCGGACTGAGTGGAGAACTGCGGGGTCGTCTCAAAGGACAGCACAGCGCTCTTGAGGGACACCTTCACGACGGGCTTGTCGGCGGTAGGTCCGATCTTGCAGGAGATCGACTTGATGTTCTCTTTGACGAAGGCCTGCCCGGCGGGGTGGGGCTTGCCGGCCTGAGGCCCATCGCTCTGCTGGCAGTAGGTGCGGAGCTGATCGAACACGCGCCCGCAGAAATTGACTGTGCCTCCCTGTCGCGCCTCGAGGTCAGCTACGTCCATGGGCTCGAGGGTGATGCTCGTGCCGCAATCGCGATTCACGAACTCGAGCCAGCGCCTGGCCTCGTCGGTGTAGGGATCCGACTCGGCACCAACCGCGGTGGTGGTGCTACCCGCGAGCGCGACGAGCGACAGCGCGAAGAAACCGGCGGTCCAACGACGCACGTGCATGCTCCCTCCTCATGATCGCGACTCACTTGTGGCGCTTCACTATGCCAGCTCTCAGGCGATCCTACGTAGCCTCCGCACCCCGTCATCAGGTCCGGCGGGCACCACCGGCGACTCCTCGAATGACTGACTCCTGGTAGACCCGAGCGCCGAAGCCGGAGGCCTGTCGCGTCGCCTTCCGCGACCGCCCGCGGCAAGTCTTCTCCTCGTCTCCCGCATCTTCCAGAGGAAGTAGATGGCCGGGTAGACGAGCAGCTCCATGAGGAAGCTGGTCACGAGCCCGCCGACCATGGGCGCGGCAATGCGCTTCTTCAGGTCGGCACCGGTCCCGGTGGATCTCATGATGGGCAGCAGTCCGAGCATCGCCGCAGACGGTCATCGCCTTTCGCCAGGTATTTGGGCGCGGCAGCATGGGAGGGCGCTCCCCGTTCGCACCGTCCAGTCGGGCATGGGAGGCACCCACGCGACGCGCCTCGCTGGGAGCAACTCGGCGGCAACGAGCCCCGCGTGGCTCGCTACTTCGCGAGCCGGATCGCGGCGCGGACACCGGCCTCGAGAATGGCGTCGGACTCGGCGCGGTCGGGGGTTGCACGCGCGAGTTGCAGCGTCCCGGCGAGGAGCCCCAAGAGTGCCGCCGCGTCGGCGCGGCTCACCTCGTTGCCTCGACGTGATGAGAGCCAGGCTGCGAGCGCGTCGAGGGTCGGCGCGTTGTGGGAAGCGAAGGCGCTTCGCGTCGCTCGCGGATGCCGCGCTATTTCCGAGGCCAACGACGCGATCGGGCATCCGGTTCCCGCCATGTCGCGGTGCTCGGGGCTCAGATAGGCGCGAACCACCACCTCCAGGTCAGCTCCATGGAGCGCCTGCTCGAGGGCCTCATGCCGAGCGTCAAGCAAACGAAGAAGGGCCTCTCGGACCAGCGCCTCCTTTGATTTGAAGTGGGTGTAGAACGTGCCGACCGTCAAGTCGGCCTCGGCCATGATCTTCGCAAGGCCTACGGCGGCGATGCCGTGCTCACGAAAGAGGCGCGATGCGGCCTCCAAGATCCGTTCGCGTGTCGCGTCATTGTGTTCCGGGGCGTAGCGCATCGGTGCAACCTGTCCTCATTTCACCTTGATCACGACCTTACCCTTTGCTCGCCCAGTTTCGACGTAGGCAAGCGCTTCGTTCGTCGACTCGAACGGAAAGACCTTGTCCACCACCGGGCGAACGGCGCCTGCCTCGATCAGAGTTGCGATCTGTCGCAGCTGGTCGCCGCTCCCTTTCATGAAGAGAAACGAAAACGTGGTGTCGAGCCTGTTTGCGTTTCGCCTCGCACCGAAGCTGAGGAGGCGCGTGAAGAGCTTCACGAACCAGGGCGCTCGGATCGCCTCCGCGAAGTCCGGGTCGGGCGGACCCGAGATCGAGACGAGGCGTCCGCCGGGTCGCAACACGCGCAAGGACTTCTCGAGCGCCTTGCCATCTTGGCTGTGCAACACCAGGTCGTAGTCGCTCAGCTTGGCCTCAAAATCTTCCGTCTTGTAGTCCACGATGACGTCTGCGCCGAGACCACGAACCATGTCGATGTTCGACGTGCTGGTCGTGGTCGCGACCGTGGCACCAAGGTGCTTCGCCAGCTGAATGGCAAAGGAGCCGACACCGCCCGAGCCCGCTTGAATGAAGACCTTCTGGTCCCTCATCAACTTCCCTCTTTCGACGAGCGCCTGCCACGCCGTCAAGCCCACGAGAGGGATCGATGCCGCCTCCTCCATCGTGAGGTTCTTCGGCTTCATCGCCAGGTCGTCCTCTTGGACGGCGATGAGCTCCGCGAACGTGCCGATGCGAGATCGGAAGGTCGAGCGTAAACCTCGTCACCGGGCTTGAAGCGCTTCACGCGCGCGCCGACACGAACCACGACACCGGCCACGTCGTGACCCAGCACGAACGGTGCGCGGTAGGGCAGGATGAGCTTGAACTCACCGCTCCGAAGTTTTGAATCCAGAAGGTTCACGCCGGCGGCATGGACCTGGACGAGAACATCATCCTCGCGCACCTCCGGGTCTGCGACCTCACCCGCCCGCAGAGCGACCTTGCTCCCATAGCGATCCAGGATGAATGCTTTCATTGGGTCTTTCCTTCTTGCTTCATGCTCGTCGCAGCACTTCGCTGACCACCGCTTCGACTGACGCGTCGCTAGTCACGTCGAGGGCCAGCATCTCGAACGCCCGTTTCCCAGCCGCGGCTCCCCTGCTCGTGCCGTAGACGGTGTAGCCAGCGGTGGAGCTCACCCGTCGACCCAGAGCTGCAGCACCACCTTGCGCGTGGTCTTGCGACCCTCCAGAAGGCGATGCGGACCTCTCCGTCCTTCGGCGTTGGGGCAGCGACGTCCTCGTGGACGACAACGTCAGTCCGCAGTCTGGCGAAACCGAATTGCTTTCATGTCCTTGCTCCGGAACGCGTCTAGGTGCGGCCTGCGCGGCGCGTTTCCTGATGGCAGTACAAGCATAATGCCAGCAAGAGACGGGTCAAGAGCTCGGCGCGATTTCCTTCTCAGCTCGGCAGCGAAGCCGCCAGCCACGGATGCGCACATGAGAAGGCGCGCCCGTCGCCCTGTTTCGCAGCTCGGAGGCCACAACGAGGATCTTCAGGCGTGGATTGCCCCGGTACGCCGCGTCGAGCAGCCCTCTGCTTCGCCGCAACGCCGAGGCTGTTGTTTAGGCCGTCGCGCCACCGCCAAGGTCTTGGTAATCACTCGCGAGAGGATCCTCTCCAGGTCCTCCCGCCGGGGCGCCTTCAACCCCACGAAGCCAACCCCTCCGTCCTGCTTCTCCACGAACACCCCGTCCGGCACCAGGACATGCTGGTGAATGTTCAATTCGATCTTCGATCCGAACCTCTGGGTCATCGAGATCGCCCCGGGCTGCGGCGCCTTCGCTCCCTTCTTGCGCGCCTGCCCGTCGCTGCCACTTGAACACCTCGCGGACGAAGAGCGTCGCCGAGGCCGCCGACGCGCGGGTCCCGCGCGAAGGCCAGCCGCAGCCGCTTGGGATAAGCCATCACCCACCGCCCTGGCGCAGGCGCACCGGACCCGCGGGGACGGGGGGCCCGCTCCGGTCTACGATGGCAGCCATGGTCCTCCGATCCGTCGCGGCGCGCCCGGCGAAGGCCGTCCCGCTCGCCCTCGCCGCCACCGTCGCGCTCGGCGTCGCGATGGCGGTCGCGCTCGAGGTCTACGATCAGGCGCTCGGCGTGTGGGCCTTCGACGCGCTCCTCGAGCACGTCGGCGGCCACGGCGGCCACGGCGGCGGACGTCCGCTCTGGACCCGCGATGATGTCGTGGTCCCCGGAGCCCTCCTCTTCGAGGTCGCGAGCGCCGGCGGGCTCGCGTGGCTGATCACACGGCGGGTGGGTGTCACCGGGCTCGGCGTGGGGCTCGCGATCGCGCTCGCGGGCGCCACGTGGAGGCTCCGCGAGCGGGAGGAGCGTGTCGCGGAGGAACGCCGGCAGCAGGCCGAGGCGGACGCCGCGGCGCCCGCGGTCGCGCCGCCCCCTCCGGCCCCCGAGGATCCGCTGTCGCCCGAAGCCGAGGGGCTTCTCCGAAAGCTCCGGGAAACCCCTCCCTGATCCGAGGTCATACGAGCGCGGAGGCCGAAGGACGTTTGAGGAGGCATCGGGGACGGCGATGGACGCGTCCGGCCGGGGCGTCGCAGCGTCGGGCTCCAGAACCCCGGCGTCCTCGGCGAGCCCCGAATCGAGGCCCCGGGCGGGCGGCATCGGCGAGCCCTGCGCTGTCGCGGAGGGAGAGGGCTCTCCTGGTTCCGCGGACGAGCTCTCCGCGCTCGGTGTCGATGGCCACCAGCCGGCCCCGATCATCGTCCACCAGGCACCACGCCTCCTGGAGTCGCACAGCGCAGCCTTCCGCGCCGCGCAGGATCGAGCTGGCCCGCGGCTGCAGGGC
>JACRCT010000537.1 GCA_016218885.1 Deltaproteobacteria bacterium
AGCTCGTGGAGTACGTGAGCAGGGCGGTACCGCCGTTCTGCGAGCCGATGGAGGTGAACAGCAAATCGCCGCTCATGGCCAACCCGCCGCCGCCTTGCGTTCCGCCCAGACCGTAGTCGCAGCCGAGGAGAACATCGCACCCGGGAGCTCCCTGGAGCGCGGGCAGGCTGGGATTGGCGACGTCGAAGATCGACAACCCGTTGCCAGGCACGAACGCCACCCGGCCTTTGGGGATGACCTGCCCGCCACCGGAGGACCTACCCAGGGCCACGCCCTGTCCGCGCAGCGTCGGGTAGGACAGATTCGCCGCCTGCAGGGTCTGCAGGGCGGTCGTCCCCACCACCACGACCAGTGAGCCGGCGACCGCCACGCCCGAGGCCTCGCCCACCGCCAGCGGCTGTGCAGCCGTCAGTCGCGGGCTCGACACCTGCGCCAAATCGACGACCGTCAGGGTGCTTCCTCCCGCGACGTAGACGTCGCCTCCTCCCACCGCCAGGCCAGGCATGGGCCCTCCGCCGGGCAACCCTGCCATGGAGAGCACCGGGGTCGGCAAAGAGGGGTTCGTGTAGTCGTAGACGAGGAGCCGGCCGCCGCTTCCGGTCGATTCCAGGGCGTAGACGTATCGCGTGGGGCCGGGATCGAGGATGACCTGGCCGACGTCATAGCTGGCGTAGAAGCCGGCATCCAGCCAGGTCGGCGGCAGCGCTCCGGTGACACCCTCGACCGAGGCCGCCCGAACGTTGCTGTTCGATCCGGTGGTGAAGAGGACGGTCGTCCCGGTGACGGCGATCGCGCCATGGCTGCTGCGGAAGCTCGCGGGCTGGCTCAGCGAGTTGATCTTGCTGGGGCTGGCGGGGTTGGTGATGTCCACGACCCAGAGCTCGGGCACGCCGCTCGGAGCCATTCCCCCCAGATTGAGGTAGGCGCGCCCCAACCGCATTGCGACTCCTTGCACCGGCCCCGACGTCCCGGTAGCGAGCTTGCCCACCTTGGACGGAGAGCTCTCGTTGCGCACGTTGAAGGAATAGAGGCCGTCGGGGCCGCCGACGAAGGCGTAGGGCCAGCGAATCTCGACCGCCGAGGAGCCCGAGGAGGCGCCGGAGAGGGTCTGGCCGCCGTCGAAGGTGACCCTTCCCAAGACCGCCGGATTGGCCGGATCGGCCAGGCTCACGATCTCCAGGCCGTCGTTCTCCACCACGTAGGCGCGGTCGTCGGCGACGGACACCGCGTAGGCGCTGGCTCCCAGGAATCGCGTGCCCAGGGAGACGAAGTTGAAGGGCTGGGGAGTGATCGGCGAGGGGTTGGTGGCTCTCGTCGTCGTGCCCTTCTGGAGCGCGGAGTAGGCGGTCACCGCGGAGTAGACCGGCGCGAAGTTCGACAACCCGCTCAGGTGGAAGCTGCAGAGCCCCTGGTCGTTGCAGGGCCGGCCCACGTTGATCGCCGACACGCCCTGGTCGGCGCCGGTGCCGCCGTACGCCGCGGTGAGGCCATAGGAGACGTAGTAGCCCGTCGTGAACAGGCTGGTGCTCGCCGGCCAGCTCAACGACACCGCCCCGGGGCGCGCCGAAGCGCTGACCGACACAGGCGCCACGGGCCCGGCCTCCTGCTCATGGGTGATGACCAGGCTGGCGTCAGGGCCGACGTTTCCCGCGAGATCGACCACGTGGACCTGCAAGCGGTTCTCGGCGTCGGTCGCCGCGTTGCCTGAGGCCAAGGCGAAGGTGACGGCGGTGAAGTCCGAAGCGAAGGTTGCGCTCGCACCGGTCACCTCCAGCCGCGCGAAGTACGGAGTCGTCGAGGCGGGGTTGAGCACCGTCACGGTGAAAGGGTTGTTCCGGGTGATGGCGGTCGTGGGGCCGGTCAACAGCGTGCCGGGTGCAGAGGTCAGCTGCAGCACCGGCGCGGTGGGCGAGGACTGCACCAGGTTCACCGAGGCCGCGGGAGCGGTGGCGACGTTGCCCGCGATGTCCATGAACTGCGCGGAGACGGTCTTCGACCCGTCGACGCCGATGAGCACGCACTCCCGGGTCGAGCTGAAGGGCTCCCAGGCGAGAGTGGCGAGGGCGATGCTCGCGTCGCAGCTGACTCGCATGCGGGTGGCGCCGCCACCCGCGAGCGCCACGGGGATGGCCGCGCGGTTCGTGTATCCGCTGGCCGTGGCGGGGAACGAGATGGCGAGCCCGGTGGGGGGCGTCGAGAGCCTGCGAATCGTGCCCAGGAACGCGCTGCTGACGTTCAGGGCCGCGTCCCGGTAGCGCGCGTAGACCTTGACGACGCCGTCGGCCGTCCCCACTGGGAGCGTCATGCCGATCGACCAGGGCTGGGCCCCGACAGGCACGGCGGCCCAGGAGGAGGTCGCGAAGGTGGGGTCGTTGATGGAGAGCTGGTACTGGACCGGTGCGCGATCGGCGGTCAGGGCGATCGTCACCTGATCGGGGGCGGAGCCGCTGCTGTGACCGCTGACGTATCCCGCTCCTGCGTTGGGGTCGACCGCGGTGACGAGCACGGTCCCCGAGAGCGTGGGCGTGGTCGAGAGCGAGATCTGGGCGTTGGAGATGGTCGAGAGGCGACCCGCGGCCGTCCTCACGCGCACGTAGACCGTCTTCAGGCCGTCGCCGCCGGAGAGCGGGAAGAGCACCGCCGTAGAGAAGGCCTGCCAGGGCGCCGAGGACAGCGAGCTGTCCTCACTGGCCTGGACGTCGGTCACCACGTCCTCGGCAACCGCGCTGGCTGCGGTCAGGTGCAGCTGCACCCACTCGGTCGTGGTCAACGTGGCGCTGCTGGAGCCGTCGCCCAACGTGCCCGAGAGGGTGGCCGAGGCGGCGGGCAGACCGGTGTCGATGACCAGGGAGGCGCTCAACGGCGCGGCGGAGACGTTGCCGGCGCGATCGCGCAGGCAGACGAGGACGACCTGGTTGGCGCCGTCGGCGGCGAAGTGGGCGGTGAGCGAGGAGATGGACTGGGTGTAGAGGCTCGACTGGTTGCAGCTCAGGCTCGTCGTCGCCGCCGGCCCCGCCGCCACCGCGGCGGTTCCATCGAGGTCGGCGGAGGCCCCGACCAGGGACAGGGCCACGTCGCGGCTCGCCGAGTAGTTGGCGCCGGACAGGCTGTTCACGCCCTGGAGCGCCAGGCCGCTCGCGACGGGCCGTTGGGTGTCGATGACGAAGCTGATGATCGCGTCGGCGGCGTTCCCTGCGCGATCGCGACCGCGCACCACCAGGTTGTCGACCCCGTCGGGGTTGCTGAGAGTCACCGAGAGAGGGTGCGAGAGCGCCTGCCAGGTGGCCGAGGCCGGAGGAGCGATGAGCTCTGCGGCCGAGCTCGCCTCCCACACCAGCACCGGAGAGGCCGGCAGGCCGGCGGTGACGTCGGTGAGATCCAGGGAGAGGGAGAGGGTCGGATAGCTCGTCGCGTTGACGTACACACCGCCTGCGAGACCCGTCGCCTGGGCATCGATCGCCGGCGGCCGGGTGTCGAGGACGACGCTCGCCGAGACATCGGGAGCCTCGTTGCCGGCCAGATCGGTGAAGCGCGCGAAGAGGGTCTTCGCCTCGTCGGTGCCAGGGTCGGCGAGGTCGGCCGTCAACGCGGTCTGCAGCGGCCGATAGACCGCGGTGTCGAGGTCGGCCTGTGTCGACGCGAGCTTGACCAGCACCTGGTCGCCGTTCTGCTCGCTCGCCGACAGGTGCAGCGAGACTCGCGGCTCGCTGGTGTAGCCGTCCTGGGTCGCGAAGCGGCCGCGGTCGATCGTCAGGACCGGGGTCTGCGGAGCGAGCGTGTCCACGGTGATGCTCGCGTGCGCCACCTGGCTCAGGTTCCCGGCGCGATCCTCGAACTGCACCCAGACCTCCTTCAGCCCGTCCTCGACGGGCGTGCCGGCGTCCGTCGTGTTGTCCGGAGGGAGCGTATAGGCGTAGTCGCGCACGTAGTCGAAGCTGGCGTCCGGAGAGTCGACCTCTCCGTCGCGCGCCAGCCGCACCTTCCACAGCCCACTCGTCGTGTCCGAGGCGATCAGCGTCAGCGTGAGCTGCTGGCTGCGCCGGGTGAAGAGCGCTCCGCCCTCGATGGTCAGGGGCGGGGCCGAGGGATCGAACACGGGCCCGGCCGTGTCCAGGACCACGGAGGAGGAGAAGGTCCGCGACAGGGTGCCGCCGGTGTCCTTGTACTGCGCGAAGAGGACCTTCTTGCCGTCACCCTCGCTCAAGGTGAACGACACCGGCTGATGGGTGAAGGGCGCGAAGGGCAAGGCATCGCCCTGGAAGGTGCCGTCCTCGCTGATGCGTACCTGGGCGGCGCCGGGCGGGAAGGAGAAGACCAGTGAGACCTCGCGCACGCGCGTGTAGCCAGGGACGTTGTTCGACTCGCCATCGTCGACGGTGAAGGCGCCGCTGGCCGCGGCGATCTGCAGGTCGGGCAGCACCGTCACGGTGTCCTTCACTGCGGTGCCGGTGACGATCGCCGGCGTGTATCCGATGGCCCTGGCCTCGACGTCGTAGCTGCCCACCGCCGGCACGTTGTCGAAGCGGTAGGTGCCCTCGTAGGCCCCCTGGGCGACGGGCGTCACCGGGGACTGCATCGACGTGCCGCGCAGGCTGACGGTGGGAGGAGTGTCCAAGGAGTCGATCGCCCGGTGATCGCTCAAGACGACCTTGCCGGTGAGGGTCCCGCGATCGAGCAGCAGCAGCAGGGGCTCGGCGAGCTCCAGAGTCTGGCCGGGAACCAGCGTCACGCGGCGGCTAGGGTCCGAATCGTGAAAGCCCGCCAGCCCCACCTGCAGCAGGTGGTCGCCTCCCTGGAGATTGGCGAGCTCGAAGCGCCCCTGGGGATCGGCCGTCGTGCTTCCGCCGCCGGGGCCGCTGACCGTGATGGTGGCGCCTTGGGCAGGCGCCTGATTCTTCGAGCAATCGAGGCCCGGCAGCGTGGCGCCGGTGCAGTCGACCCAGACGACGCCCTTGAGCACTGCCGGATTGAGGCTGAGCTTCAAGGTGAGATCGGTCTGGGTCGGAGCATCCTGCTCGATGACCACCCCGGTCTTGGTGGTGTCGAAGTAGTTCTCCAGCTTGCCGAGCAGAGTGTAGGTGCCGACCGGGAGGCGCACCTCGAAGCGGCCGGTCGTGTCGACCGGCACGTCGGTGACGAACAGCGGAAGCTGCGGAGCGGTTCGCTCCAGATACACCAGGAGGTGCGCGCCTTGGGCGGGGCCGCCCTGCTCGAGGAGGATCAGGCCTTCGAGAGATCCGGTTCCCCCTGAGTCTTCGGGGACGAGGGAGGGCTGGAGGAGCCCCAGGTCCACCGTCTGGCCTGCGGCGACGATGATGCTCCGCAGCTGGAACCGCAGGAACCCGGCGATCTGCAGGTCGAGGTCATAGGTGTCGGGAACGAGCTCCGGGAAGACGAATGCGCCGGTCGCGAGGTCCGGAGACGCGGTGAGGGCCCCGGAGCTGCCTGAGAGCTTGATGGTCTCGCCGCCTACCTTGGCGATGGTGCGGTCGAGCACGCCCTGGATGATCCCCTTGGCCTGCGCGGTCTTGGGAGTGCTGGGGTCATAGGGGTTCGAGTGGAGGGGTGAGGTGTCGCAACCCGATGCGAAGATCGCGACAGACGACAGGAAGAAGAGAGCGCGCATACCCACTCCGGAGGAGGCGATGAGGGCCAAGACGATTCCGCATGATAGCCAGTCGCATGCGACCGCGCTCCCCGAGGTCCAAGTGGCCATGCCCTTTGACCGCGACGGGAGCACGAGCAGCGTCGCCCACCATCTGGCCGGCGACTCCCCCGAGCCCACCGCGCTCCCTCAGCTCTTGGAGGCCTCCTCGCGCAGGCGCTCACGACTCGTCGATCTCCACAGGCGCGCCCTGGCTCGGGTCGCCGAGCTGGTCGAACAGGTAGAGCTCTCACTCGAGCGCTCGTAGCCCGCGCAATGCCCATGGGTCATCGTTCCCGCGCGCGGTCGACGAAGCGGCGAAAGATCTGGTCGAACCGGGCCAGGTTGGTGCGGGTCATCTCCGGATGGCCTTGGATGCCCACGGCGAATCTGGTCCGGTCCCGGTGCTCGATGATCTCAGCGAGGCCGTCGGGCGCCGTCGCCGCAATTGCCAGATCGGCCCCCAGCCTCTCGACGGCCTGGTGGTGGACCGAGGAGGAGAGATACCGCTCAACCTGAAGCAGCTCATGGCCAAGCGTGCCCGGCACGATCGCGATCTCGTGGTAGTGCATCCAACCGTCGAGGGTGAGGTAGTGCTCGATGGAGCTCCCCTCGATCTCCTGGGCGAGCGTCCCTCCTTCGGCGACGTTGATGAGCTGCATGCCGCGGCAGAGGCCGAGCACGGGCAAACCCTGGTCCCGGGCGGCGCGATAGAGGGCGATCTCGAAGAGATCCTTTCCAAGCTGCGGGGCGGAGTGGAGCGGGCGGTGGAATCGGGTCCCCACGGAGCCCGCCGCGGCGGAGTACTCCACCCGGGACGCTGCGCCGTAGGTCGAGGGGTCCAAGTCGGGTCCGCCGGCGAACACGATGCCGTCCAGGCGCTCGACCACGACGGCGAGATCGCCCCGATCCGTCCGGCTCGAGATCATGAGGGGGACAGCGCCCATGTCGAAGAGCCAGGAGAGGTAGTTCTCGGCCAAGAGGACCACCGGCCGATCCGCCTTGAAGAAGAAGGTGGGGATCGCGCTTTCCTGCAGGACGATACCGATGACGGGCTTGGCTTTGCCTCCCGCTGTCTTCATCGCGACCTCCGCCGCCCTGCGCGATGACGTTCAATACGACCCTCCATCATCCGCGCCGAGGTGGCTACGGGGCCCCGGCCACCTTCGTTCGGGGACATCCACAGGCCGATCCTGCGATGTGACATGGCTTCTCCTTTGGGCTCCGCTGGCGGACTCTACGACCTGGTCGAGGGGTCCGATAGGAGCACGGGAATGATGAACAGGGCCACGCTCATCGCCTTGGCGTTGGCGCTGCTCTGCCCCGGGCTCGCCCGTGCCGAACTGCTCTTCAACATCAGCGCCGGCCCGGCTGTGCCCACCGGAAGAGGCGAGGTCCGGCGCTTTGGGGCCGGCGCCACGATCGGCTTCGCGCTGCACCTGCCCAAGCCGGACCTGGTGGGGCTCAAGGTTCGCCGCTTCCACTACGGCGGCCTGGCTCGCGCCATGACCAGCGCCTTGGCGTTCTACCGCTGGCGAGTACCGGCGGACGATCGGCTGGGAGCGTTTCTCTCGCTCGAGGGCGGCTTCGGCCTCTTCAGCGGCTGCGTCGAGAACGGAGCCTGCGATGCGATGGGAGCCTCCTTGGGGGCCGAGGCAGGGGTGTCCGTCCCCGTGATGGGCCGGCTCAAGCTGGAGATCGCCTTCGAACCCATCGTGCAGATCGGGATGCCGGGAGGCGCCGGAGTGCTCGTGATGCCCTCGCTCTTGCTGGGCATCGCTGCGTGGTGAGCTCGCAGCCGCACCGCCGGTTGCCGCCACCAGGTCGGCGCCTCAAGGTCTGGCAAGGGTGCTCGCCACTCTGCGAGCAGTGGCCGAGCGCTGCCGACGAGCTCGCCCGAAGGCAGCAGGCACGAAAAAGGCCTCGAACCTAGGCAATCCGCTGTGGGGTCTTCGGCTCCCCGGGAGCGTACAGGGCGGTTCCCCCGTTCACCTCCTTGGAGTGGCTCCCGGTACCGACCACGCACAGCCGGTAGGGCGCGGGATCGTCGGAGTTCGCGTTGAGCGCCTTGATGCGCACCTTGAGGTCGCTCCCCGCCGGGACCCTGAGCTGCATCCACGTCGGGCCTCCGTCCACGGCACGCTGCGCGACCACCTGGCCGTTCTTGTCCACGACCTCGAGCTGCAGGATGTCGGTGCCGCCTTCGCGGCCGGGGCTGGGGAAGCGCTTCTGGGTGGCGCAGAGGGTGATGAGCTCGTCGTGCTTGCGGTCCGAGTTGATGGGGAACTCGTCGGCCTCGGCGCCGATGGTGGCGTCCACTCCATAGCGGGAGCCGAGCTTCTTGTTCTTGAGGGCGCCTCGCTCGGTGTAGTCCTCGCAGAGGTCCTCCACGCCGTTCGGGGTTTCGACGGTCCGCACGACCTTGCCGGCCGTGTCGCGGAAGTTCCCGTCGGCGTCCGCCTTGTAGCCTGTCGCGCCCACCGGGCCGAGGACGCCGAGCATGCCGAGCGCTCCCAGGATGCCCGAGGGGCCGGTCACGGCCATCGAGCCACCAGGCCGCAGCTCTTCGGGCAGGGCCGCCCAGGCCTCCTTGGTGAGGGGCCCCATGCTCCCGAGCGGTCCCAGGCCGCTGAGCGGGCCACCGAACAAGGTCAGGTACTCGGAGTAGGCGCGCCAGTTGGTGGCGTGGCTCCCGCTGATGTACTCGGACGAGTTCCAGGGGTTGCGCCCCACCGGTCCCTTCTCGCTGATCGCGCTCAGGTAGCCGATAGGCCCGTCGATGCTCAGCGGCGAGCCACGCTCCACCTCCTCGATCTTCATCGCGGCGATGGGCGGAGAGAGCGCCACCAGGGGACGCGCCGGGGCGGACTCGAAGCCGTCCTCCCTGGGCACGGCGGCCGGCGGCGCAGATGGCGGCTTGGACGGCGGCGGAGGCGGTTGCGGCTGCGCGGGGCCGCGCAGGCTTTGGGAGTTGGTGTGGGCCTTCGGGGTGATGACCGGCATCGCTGGGCCTCGCGGATGCGCGCGCTCGATTGCGTCGCGGCAAACCGCGCTGCCTAGGCAACGCCGGCGCCAGTCTCCAAGGTGCTGGAATCAGGACCGGCGCGCGCCAGCCTGTCACTTCGAGGTGACAGCGACCGGGCCCCGCAGCGGCAGCAGTGTCACCTCGAGGTGGAAGGCGTGGCAGGCGGCTCGCCGGCGACAGGGCCGTCGACCAGCTCCACCCGGATCCTCTCGAGCGTGATTCGCCAGCTGGACGCAGACCCGCCGGAGAGGTGCTCCACGCACGACTGCGGCCTGAACCCGGGCCGCTCGAACCTGACCTTGCGCGCCCCGGCGTCCATGAAGAGCGGACGCTCCAGCGGTGTCGTCCCCGCCAGCGAGTCGTCCACGAAGACCTGGACGCCCTCCGGCTGGGAGACCACCTCCACCGTCGCCACCCGCGCCGCGAGCCCCGCCCGGGAGCGCGCCGCCTCCGCCTGCTCGGCCTCCGTGAGCAGCGCCCCCGCCGTCGAGACGTACTGGTCCAGCAGGGTGAGCGCCCGCGCGTACTGCTTCAGCTTCGCCCTGCACGAGGCCATGTTCCACAGCAGCCGCGGGTCGCGGGAGAGCTCGTACGCGCGCTCGAACTTGGTGACGCTGGTCAGGTAGTCGCGGCTCGTGAACAGCACCCGGCCGACCTCGTAGAGGTCGCGGGCCTCCCCGGCGAGGGCCTGGCCCAACGGGCGGCTCGGCTTCTCTGCTCCCCACGAACGAGCGGCGAAGACGACGAGGCAGAGGAGCACCAGCGAGGCTCGGAGCGCGGTCATTTGAGAGGGAGCTCCGTGGGGTCTGCGGAAGGCGGCGGATGTGAATGGTCGGGGCGCGCCTGGCGGCCGGGCCTGGCAGACGGCTTGGCCACCACGACTCCGGCGTCCTCCGAGCTCGTCGTCTTGTCAGGGCCGGGCGGCAGCACGGGGACGTGGAGGCCCTGTGCGGCGTCGGCTTCGCCCACGGCATCCAGGGTGCGAGCTGCAAGAGGGATGGGAGGAGCGCCTTGGGAGACCAGATCTGCAGGCGGCCCCTGCCCGCGCAGCCAGAGGATGGCGAGGCCCGTCATCGCGCCCGCGGCGAGGACGGTGGCGGCGAAGAGCAGCCAGCTCCGGCGCGGGGAGGCAGGCCGCGGCGCCGGCTGTGGCGGCGGCGCAGGCACGAGGCTCGGCTCGGGTTTCTCGGCAGAGAGCTCGGCGGTGCGCCGCCCCAGGCTCGACGGCAGCGTCGTGTCGCCGTCAGCCTCGAGCGGGCGCCGTGCCTGCGGAGGAATGGTCACGTCCTCGGTCACCCGAGGCGCAGTGAAGCGGGCCACCCGCTCGGCGAGTGCCTTGCCCGTCGGCGTGAGCTCGGCGAGCGCGCGGGCGAGCTCGGCGATGTCCGGGTAGCGATCCTCGCGCCGCTTGGCAAGGCAGCGCGCCACTGCCTGCTCCAGCGGCGCCGGGGCGTCGGGCCGCAGAGCGCGCAGGGGCAAAGGCTGGTCGGCGGCGATCTGCGCCATCACCGAGGTCGCGCTCGGCCCCTGGAACGGGCGGGCTCCGCTGACCAGCTCGTAGAGCACGACCCCCAGGGACCAGATGTCGGTGCGCGCGTCCACGCCGGCCGGCGACCTGAGCTGCTCCGGCGACATGTACGCGGGCGAGCCGAGGACCAGGCCGGTGGCGGTCGCCCCTGGCTTCTGGGGCGCGGGCGCGGTCTTGGAGATGCCGAAGTCCAGCAGCTTGAGCACCTTCTCGCCTGGGCCGGTGGTGAGGAAGAGGTTGGCCGGCTTCACGTCGCGGTGGACGATGCCCAGCGAGTGCGCCTCGGCGAGCCCCTCGCACGCCTGCAGCGCGTAGTCCACGGCGACTCTCACCCCCAGCGGCCCCTTCGCCCGGAGCACCTCCCGAAGGTCGCGTCCCTGCAGGTATTCCATGACCATGAACGGCGCGCCGGCCGCGCTCTCGTCCACGTCCAGCACCCGCACCACGTGCTCGCCGCGCAGCCGCGCCGCGGCCCGGGCCTCGCGCGCGAAACGCCGCACCGCCTCGGGACGGGCCAGGTGATCGGGGTTGAGCACCTTGATGGCCACCTGCTGATCCAGCCGCAGGTGCCGCGCCAGAAGCACGATGGACATGCCTCCCGCGCCCAGCACGCGCTCGACGCGATACTTGCCGCGCAGGACCTCGCCCGCGCTGAAGGATTGGGGGACCATCGAGGGCGTCGAGCATAGACGAGCGTGACAAGCGCCTCCAACTTGGAGAATGGTGCGGGCGTGAGCGGCCGCGATGAGAGTTCGGGGAGGACCGCGGACGTGACCACCTCGGGGGCGGGCTCCTCGGGGCTGCCGGTCGCGTTCAAGGTCGTGGTGATCGCCGGCCCTGACGAGGGCTGCGAGGCCGCGCTCGACTCCAGCCTGGAGATAGGTGGCGCGCCGCCCTGCCAGCTGCGCCTCACCGATCCCGCCGTCTCGCGGCGCCACCTGGCCATCACGGTGCTCGACCGGCGGATCGTGGTGCGCGACCTCGCGAGCCGCAACGGGACCTTCCTGGGCGGGGTCCGCATCCGCGAGGCCGAGGTGCCCGTGGGCGCGGTCCTCAAGCTGGGCCACTCCGCGGTGAGCGTCCAGCCGCGCTGGCACGTCCGCGAGGTGGCCCCCTCGGCGCAGCGCTGCTTCGGCGAGGTCCTCGGAGAATCGGTGGCCATGCGCGAGGTCTTCGCGGTGCTCGAGCGCGTCGCTCCCACCGACGTCACCGTGCTGCTCGAGGGGGAGACCGGCACCGGCAAGGAGCTGATTGCCCGGTCCATCCACAAGGCCTCGACCCGGGCGTCCAAACCCTACGTCGTGTTCGACTGCGGCGCGGTTCCCGCCGAGCTCGCCCAGAGCGAGCTGTTTGGCCACAAGAGGGGCTCCTTCTCGGGCGCCACCGCCGACCGCGAGGGGTCCTTCCGGCGCGCCCACGGCGGGACGATCTTCCTCGACGAGATCGGCGAGCTGCCGCTGGAGCTGCAGCCCAAGCTGCTGCGCGTGCTCGAGTCCGGCGAGATCCGCCCCGTCGGCTCGGACCAGATGCGGCAGGTCGACGTCCGCGTCGTCGCCGCCACCAACCGCGATCTCCAGGCCGAGGCCCGGCGCGGCCGCTTCCGCAGCGACCTCCTCTATCGCCTCGAGGTGGTCAAGCTGCACATCGCCCCGCTGAGGCAGCGGCCGGAGGACGTGCCGCTGCTCGCGGCGCGGCTGCTCGCGGGCAAGCTCCCGCCCGGGGACGAGGTCGGAGGGGAAAGCCTGAAGCGGCTCGTCGGCTACAGCTGGCCGGGCAACGTCCGCGAGCTGCGCAACACGCTCACCCGCGCTTTGGCGCTGGCGAGCCCGCCTGGCAGGCCTGCCGCCCCCTTCGCGAAGCTGGTCTTCAACCTGGGCCCGCTGGCCGCGGCTCCGGTCACGCTCGGGCGAGAGTTCCCGGGCGTCTCCTCTCCCGCCCCGTACAAGCAGGCGAAGGAGCAGCTGCTCTTCGAGTTCCACCGCGCATACGTCACGGCCCTGCTGGAGCGGCACGGCGGGAACGTGCAGCAGGCCGCGAGCGCCGCAGGGCTCAGCCGCAAGCACCTCTACGAGCTGATGAAGCGGCTCGACGTGGGCACGGAGGGCGAGAGGTGAGGCTGCGCATCGCGCTCGCGTCGCTGGGGCTCGCCACCTCGCTCGCCGCCGCTCCGGCTCACGCTGGGCCCGACGAGATGGCCGTGGCGCAGGCCGAGGCGCTGGCGGCGCAGGCATACGAGCGGTTCTCCCGCGGCGAGTACCTCCAGGCGGTGGAGTACTACCAGCAGGCTTACCGGGTGGCGCCCGCGGCGCGGATGCTGCTCAACGTCGCCGACATCTATTCCAGCAAGCTCAACGAGCCCGGCCTCGCGCAGGAGTACTACCGGCGTTACCTGGCGGCCCCCGACTCAGAGCCTGATCTCGCCCGCCTCGCAGCGCAGCGGCTCGAGGAGCAGCGAGCGCCTTGGTCCGCGCCGGCCGTGGCAACGGGGGCTGCGGCGACGGCCGCGCCGTGGCGCGCGATGGGGGTCACGACCTCCGTGGTCGGAGCGGTTGCCCTGGCTGGCGGCGCGGCGGCAGGGATCGTCGCTCTGGTCAAGGACAACGAGGCGAAGCGCTCGTGCACCGGGAAGGCCTGCACGGATCCGAGCGCGCTCCCGCTCACCCGGGACGCTCTGCGCGCAGCGACCATCGCCGATGTCGGGGTCATCGCCGGAGGCGTGCTGCTCTCCGCCGGCCTGCTCATGGTGGCGCTCGTGCCCACCCAGCCGGCAGCGCCAGTGAAGGTGGCCCCCGCGTTGGGGCCGGGGCAGGCGGGCCTGGTCATCAGCGGAGACTGGCCATGAGGCGGGCGACCGCGACGCTGGGGCTCGGGCTGCTTTGCCTCGCAGGGTGCGCCAAGGTCCTGGGGATCGATCCGGACCGCTACCTGGTGCGGTGCGAGGGGACGGTGCCCGTCAAGATCCTCTACGACATCACCGGCCCCACCCGCGACGTGAGCCCGCACGGCGGAAAGGCGACTGAGGACTACCTGCGCCGCCTCAACGACGAGGGCGGCCTGCGCGGCTGCCAGCTCGAGATCGAGGTGGGCGACACCCGCTATGACAAGGCGGCGGCGCTCGAGGTCTACCAGGCATGGCAGGCCAAGCCGGAGTGGTCCCGCGTTCCCGTCATCTTCGCGGGCGGGACGCCCGTCATCCAGACCATCGCTCCACTGACGGCGCAGGACGAGAAGGTGATCATCACCCTGGCGCAGGCGGGCGAGTTCGGAGCACCGCAGCCGGCGGCCCACGACGTCATGGTCCCCACGCTCAACTCCAGCTTCTCCGAAGCGCTGATCCCGGCCCGCAAGCAGTCCCCCGGCTACCCCACCGTCTTCTTCGCGGGCACCGACTACACGACCAGCGCCCGCCTCGCCGCCAGCTTCGCCTGGAGGAGCGGCGCGCAACGCCTGGGCTTTTTCTATTGCTCGACGAGCGGCTTCTGCAGCGATCCCGTGGACGGGGCAAAGACGTTTCTCAAGGTCATGGGCGGGCAGACGAAGGTGGGGCGCGATCTCCACGTGGAGCTCAGCGACACCGAGGAACTGGTGGAGCAGAAGGTGCTGGCCTACTTCCAGCAGGAGCTGGACCAGAAGGCGAAGGACGGCTCCTACGCGATGGTGGACTGGGTCTGGTTCGGCAATACCCGCATCACCCTGACCCACCTGGGCCGCGCGCTGCACAGGGTCCGCTCGCAGCTGGGCCTGGAGGTGAAGGTCATCGGCAACACTTTCGCCGTGGACGAGGGGCTTTATGCGCAATGCGGCGAGCCCTGCCTGGGCTTCTTCGGCATGCAGTCGTCCCCCGCCTTCGGAGATCTGAGCGTCCCGGGGATGGCCGCTCTGGTGGAGAACCACCAGGCGATGCGCCAGAGGGACGGCGAGGCGCCGGAGCTCTATCGGACGATGGCCTACGTGCAGGGGTACGTCGCCGCGAAGGCATTCCAGATCGCTGCCGAGCGGGTGCTTGACGCCGGCAAGCCCCTCACCGGTGCTGCCCTCAAGGAGTCATTCGAGTCGTTCGCCAACGTGCAGATCGACGGGTTCGCGACCGTCAGCGCGACGCCCACCGACCACCGGCCGCAGTCGACGGCGAGGGTCTTCAAGGTGCTCGTCGATGGGGTGGAGCAGGTGGGCCAGCCGAGCTCCGTGCCGCTGGAGGCCGACTGGCTGGGCTGGTGAAGCAGGCTTGCTCTCCGCGCTAGGAGACGGGCCCGCTCGGCAGGCTCAGGGCCGGCCTTGGCAAGCTCTCCAGCAGCTCCTCGAGCCGCTCCAACGACAGAGGCTTGGCGAGGTGCCTCTCGAACCCGGCCTCCGATGCCCGCTGCAGGTCCTCGGGAAGCGCATAGCCGCTCAAGGCGATGAGGAAGCAGGCCCTCAGGTTCTCATCCGCCTTGAAGGCCCGCGCGATCTCGAACCCGTCCATGCCTGGCAGGCCGATGTCGCACAGCACGATCTCCGGGTGGAGCTCACGCGCCTTGGCGAGCCCCTCGGGCCCGTTGTACGCCACGGCCACCTCATGCGCAGCGAGCTCCAGCACGTCGCGCAGGCTGTCGGCCGCGTCGACGTTGTCCTCGATGATCAGCACGCGTCGGCCAGCGGGCTGGGCGTTGGCGCGGCAGGGCTCGGCGGTCGCGGCGCCCTCGACCGCAAGAGGCAGGCGCACGACGAACTCCGCCCCCCTCCCCGGCCCATCGCTGCGCGCGCAGACCCCGCCGCCGTGCAGCTCCACGAGCCCCTTGACCAGCGCCAGGCCGAGCCCGAGCCCGCCCTTGCTCCGGTCCAGGGTGGCGTCGGCCTGCATGAACGGCAGGAAGAGGCGGCCGAGCAGCTCGGGCGGCAGGCCCACTCCCGTGTCCGACACGCGGATGACGGCTTGTCGCTCTGCCGAATCGACGCAGACGCTGACCTCGGTGCGTCCGCCCGGGCCGGTGAACTTCGCCGCGTTCTGCAGCAGATTCCCGATCACCTGCGCCAGGCGCGTCCCGTCGGCGCTCACGCTGACGCGCTCGGGCTCGAGCCTGACCTCGAGCTGGACCTCGCTTTTCTCGAAGAGCGAGCGATGGTCCTCGACGGTCCGGCGTACGAGGTCGTGGAGGTCCAGCACCTGGCGCTCGAGCCGGATCTTGTTCCGCTCGATGCGGGTCACGTCGAGGAGGTCGTCGACCAGGCGCGACAGGTGCCCGACCTGGCGGTCGATGACGGCCTGGGCCCGGCGCGCCTGGTCGCCGCCGGGCGCGGCGCGCTCCAAGAGGTGCAGGCTATTGCGGATCGGCGCCAGCGGGTTGCGCAGCTCGTGGGAGAGCATTGCCAGGAACTCGTTCTTGCGCTGGTCCGCCTCCTGCAGCGAGGCCGTCAACCGGTCGCGGTCGGCAAGCGCGCGCGCCAGCGCGAGGTTGCCGTAGCTCAGCTTCGAGAGCATGTGCGCGAGCTTGGCGTAGAAGGCCATCCCCTCCTGCACCGCGCTCCGGCTCAGCCGCGGAACGCGGCCGATGGCCGAGAGGTACTCCGCCTCGACGAACCCGAATCGCTTCGCCTGAGCGCGAAAGACCTCGTGGTCGACCTGCTCGTCGTCGAAGAAGAACTGGCCGGTGAAGATGTTCCCCACGTGCCGGCCCCCGACCACGATTGGCGTGGCCGCGTCCCACATGTTGTTCTTGCACTTGTAGATCCGGTGCTCCCCTTCCGACACCCCCGCCGTGAGCTGGGTGTCGCTCTCGACGCAGTGCCGGCAGGTCTCGGGATTGACCCGGTGGAACCGCGTGCAGACGTCCTGCCAGCCGACGCCGACGAGCACCTTGCCGCCGCTGTCGATGATGCCCACGGGAATGCCGGACAGCTTGTAGAAGCTCTCCATCTGCGACTGCAGGGCCTCGGCGTCGATCAGGTCGCCCAGCTCGAGGCTACCCGGGTCCCCCGAGGGCGAGAGGATGCTCTCCAGCTTGAGGCGCACCCGCCGCTCGCTCTCCTGCAGCGCCTCCTCGGCCTGCTTGCGCTCGGTGACGTCGTGCACCATTCCCACGGAGCGGACGATGCGGCCGGCGCCGTCGCGGAAATGCTGGCACTTCTCGTGGACGGTGCGCACCTCGCCGCTCGATCTGCGCACGACCCGGTGCTCGATCTCGTAGGAGTCCCGGCCTTCGCGCACCGAGCCCGAGTAGGCGCCGTCCACCGCAGCGCGATCGTCGGGGTGCACCGCGTCGAGGAAGGCTTCGTAGGTGGCGCCGAACTGCTGCGGCTGCAGCCCGAAGATCCGGTACACCTCGTCCGACCAGGTCAGCCGGTTGCGGGCCAGGTCCAGCTCCCAGCTGCCGAGGTGGGCGATCTCCTGCGACCGGCTCAGCCGCGCCTCGCTCTGCTTCAGCTGCTCGGTAGCGTGTCGGCGCTCGGTCACATCGTGGAAGACGATCACCGCCCCGGCCACCTTGCCAAGGAGGTCGGCGATCGGCGCCGCGCTGTCTTCGATGGGGACCTCGCGGCCGTCGCGGGTGACCAGGGCGGTGTGATTGGCCAGGGCGACGACCCGCCCCTCGCGCAAGACCTGCTCGGCGATGTCCGCCCCTGGCTCACCGGTCTGCTCGTTGACGAGCCGCAGGACCGTCGCGATGGGCTGTCCGAGGGCCTCCTCGGTCCTCCAGCCGGTGAGCGCTTCGGCGACGGGGTTGAGGAAGGTGACCCGGCGCTCCGTGTCGCAGGCGACCACGGCATCGCCGATGCTGGAGAGCGTCACGCGCAGCCACTCGCGCTGCTCGCGCACGGTCTGCTCCTGCTTCCGGACGGCCCGCGCGACGGCCCCGCTCGTCACCAAGGCGAGGAGCAGGCTGACCACGAGCAGCAGCAACGGCAGGTCGCCGGTCGCTCGCAGGTCCCGGAGCGTGATGGCCCTGCGGGCCTCGAAAGCCTCGACGGCCTCGGGCCGTATCTGCGCCTCGAGCAGCTCCACCAGCCGCGCGCGGAGAGCGGCGAAGCGCGCCAGCTCCTCCTGGCTCGGCGGACCTTCCGCTCCCAGCAGCGACGCGCCGCGGTCGGCGACCTCCCGCCACTGGGCAGCGAGGCGCGCCGCGAGCTGCCGCTGGCGGTCGGTGCTGGCGAGCCCCTCGTACTCGGCGAGGTGGCGGTCGAGGCCGAGGGCGGCGCTGGAGGCCGCTTGCCGGGCCTGGGGGTCGCCGGCGAGGGCCAGGCGAACGGCCAGGCCGTAGCCGAGGACCCTGCTCTCCAGCTCGAGGGCCGCCTCTCTTCGGGGCCGGGCGACGTTCGCCTGGGCGTGAAGGTCATCGGCCAGCGTCTGGAGGTTGACCGTGAACACGACGCCGACCCCTGCCAGCAGGCACGTGAGCACGCCGAAGCCGACCCAGAGCGCGCGACCCATGCCGTGAGGGCGCATGCTCCTCACCACGATGCCCTCCGCGGCGCAGAGGATGCCCACCCCAAGCACCACGAAGGCCGCCGCCGTGGGCAGAGCCATGCTGATGCTGCCTGGAAGCTGCCGCAGGTAGACCGCCCCCGTGGGATAGGCGACCAGCGAGAGGCCACCGATGACGGTGGCGGCGAGCGCGAGCAGCTCGGCGGCGTAGCCCGTCCACTTCGAGGCCGGGCCGGCTCCCATCAAGGCGAGGCCAAGCACCAGGAAGCAGAGCGCAGTGGAGGGCGCCATCCGCCCTGGCGGGAAGGACGCTTCCGGCCCGGCCATGAGGTCGCGGACGAAGAGCTGATCGATTCCGAGGTCCAACCCGCCCAGGTACGCGCAGAGCGTCGACCCGCCCAGCAGCGCCACCAGCGCGCCGAGGGAGAGCCGCAGCGGAGGCCGCTTGCGCCACCAGAGCCCCGCTCCGGCGAGCGCGAAGGCCAGGGCGGCGTTGAACTTCATCGCCACCAGGCCCGGCAGCACCCTCTTGAGCGGCTCGACGTCCAGCACCCAACCGGCCATCACCAGGAGCCCGAGGGCGGCCGTGAGGAGGGCGCAGGCGTCCGCCACCCGGGAGAGAAAAGGGGACGTCGGCGATCCCGCGCGAGTGGCGGCTGATTCACGGAGGTCGTCGATGTCACCGGTCATCTCGTGTCTCCGAGGTACACCTTGGCTTCCGACCCGGGACGCGACGAGAGGCTTCTCCAGGCTCGGCGGCTTGGCGGGGTGACGATGGAAGCCCCCTCCTCAGCCTTGATGGGTTCCAGGCGACGATCCACTCTGGGGGCCCGATGCGAAAGAAAGCCTCTCCAGACCATGCAGATTCTCCCACGATCGACTGGTTGTTGGAGAGGGAGAACCCTGCTGTCCGCTACCTGACCCTGACCGGGCTCCTCGGACGTTCGGACCGGGACCCGGAGGTGCGCGAGGCGCAGGCGGCGATCATGATGGCCGGTGTGGTACCCAGCATCCTGAGCAGCCAGAAGCCAGGTGGCTACTGGGAGCAGGCTGACTCGTTTTATACGGCCAAGTACCGGGGCACCGTCTGGCAGCTCATCATCCTCGCGGAGCATCACGCAGACGGAGGCGATGCGCGTATCGGGCGGGCCTGCGACTTCCTGCTCGAGCACAGCCAGGATCCCGCCAGTGGCGGGTTCTCCTTCCGATGCTCCAAGCAAGGCAATGGCGGGCTGGCGAGCGGAGTGGTCCCCTGCCTCACCGGGAACCTCGTCTGGAGCCTGCTGCGCCTGGGCCGGCTCGGCGACGAGCGGGTGGGCCAGGGCATCGAGTGGCTCACGCGCTTCCTGCGCTTCGATGACGGCGACTCGGCTCCGCCCCGCGATTGGCCCTACGCCCGCTGGGAGATGTGCTACGGCCGCCACTCCTGCTTCATGGGTGTGGTGAAGGGCCTCAAGGCATTTTCAGAGATCCCCGCCAAGCGGCGCTCACCTGCTGTCCGGCGCACGATCGACGCCAGCGCCGAGTTCCTGCTGCGCCACCACGTCTTCAAGCGCAGTCACGACCTTACGAAGGTGGCCAAGCCGGGTTGGACCCGTTTGGGCTTTCCACGCATGTACCAGACCGATGCCCTCGAGGTAGCGCTCCTCTTGCTCGGTCTGGGCTACCAGGACGAGCGTCTTCGGGACGCTGTCGACCTCGTGCGCTCCAGGCGTGGACCCGACGGCCGCTGGCCACTTCAGGACACGCTGAATGGCAAGTTCCAGGTGAACATCGAGCGCAAGGGCAAGCCCAGCAAGTGGATCACCCTCAACGCCTTGCGAGTCCTCAGGAAGGCCCAGTCCATTCCGGGAAACGGGTGACAGCTGGTCCTGGCTGTCTCCCGGTTGCCAGTCCGCCCGGGCGGACCAGCTGCGGCGGATCTCCGGCATCAGGCACCCGATCCTCGACGGCGCGCCGAGCTCCTTGCCTCGCGTGCGGCTAGCGGAAGCGCAGCCTCGCGCGCACCGCCAGGGCCGGGCCGTCCTGCCAGGCCTCGAGATACGCATCGCGCAGGGGGAGCAGCGGGCGCAGCTCGGGGCGGCCTCGACCATCGCCGCGACCATCATGGCCAGCTGCGCCTGTTGAGGGGCGTCGAGGGCATCGGCGCCCGGAGGAACCTTGGGGTTGCGCAGCTAATCCACGAGCGTGGCGATGTGACGCCCTCTCCAGGAACGTGCTGGTGCTCTCCAGCGTCACCGGCGGGCATCGGGAGAACAGCGTGGCAGCGAAGGCTCTCGCCGCACAGGGGCTACCTCGTCAGCCGGACGATCTCGCGCGTTGTCGCGTCGCGCTCGCGAATGAAGAACAGCGCTGTGTCATCCACGTGCACCGACTGCGGATTGCCCTGCGTCTCCAGGCAGCGTTCACCTGAGCCGTCGCTCCTCATGACCCCGAGGCAATGTTGCTCAGTCCAGAAGACATAGCCGCCCCGCGCATCGAGCGACGTGATGGTGCCAGCACGGAGCATGGCTGGCTTGCCGCCGAGTCTCGGCACCCTGTAGATCCCTTGCTGGGTGTCAAAATAGACGAAGCGGGACTCGACCTTGATCGTCTTCCCACCGTTGAGCGGCTGGGCAAATAGGCTCGTCGGCTCGCCGCCGGTCTTCGGCATGCGCATGACGAACCCGAGCTCGCGAAAGAAGACATCGCCGTCGGAGATCGTGACGACGGAAGTCAGAGTGTCGTTGAGGAGGACGGGGCTCCCTCCGAGGCGCACCCGTAGAATCCCCGAAGGGGAGTCCTCGGTGGCGCCGATCCAGCCGCCGCAAAAGACCGACTCATCGTCGCTGGCGAATTGACGGAGGCCACAGTGGGCGATGAAGCTCAGGGGTCCGCCGGCCTTGGGAATGGCGCGCAGGGTCATGGGCGCTGAGCATGGCGGCATCCAGCATTCGTCGTCCCGGAGCGAGCTGCCGATGTAGACGTTCGAGGCATCAACACCCAGAGACCACGCGACGAGCGCTGGGAACTCCGCGAGCGTAGTCTGGGGCCCGCCGCTCTTGGGCATCGACTTCACCACGACGCGCGGGAACATCGTCCACGAGTAGTCGTAATGCTCCTCTCCCCAGTAGACGGTGGTCCCGTCGATCTCCAGAAGCGCGGCTGGCCCAACGATGGCGACCACGTTCGGATCGGTGGGCGGCGAGACACCCGGGCCCGAGTCGCTTCCCGCGTCGGGCTGAAACGGGGCGCCAGCGGCAGCGTCCTCGCCGCTTGGCGGCCCTCCAGCGTCCTCGCCGCTCAGCCGCACTCCAGCGTCCTCGGGCACGATGACGAGCAAGCCGGCGTCATGGGTTTCCGTGGGGCCACCACAGGACACCAACAAGGCGGCAGCCAAGAACGCGAGGGTCTTGGTCAGCATGGGAACTCCCCGTCTCGGATCTTGGGGCTTCCTCGCCGGCACGGTAGCCCTGCGTGTCCTACCCTATACGTGCGAGCGAACGAGCCCTCTCCCGATTGGGGCCGCGGGTGAGGACGGCAGGGCGCGACGAAAGCCCTATCGCCCTTTGCCCCACTCCTGAGCGCGCCCACGCGCGCGCTTCTCTTGCCACTTCGTCTCGCGCAGGACCTGCCAGTCCGCCCGGGCGGACCAGCTGCGGTGGATCTCCGGCATCAGGCACCCGATCCTCGACGGCGCGCCGAGCTCCTTGCCACGCGTGCGGCTAGCGGAAGCGCAGCCTCGCGCGCACCGCCAAGGCCGGGCCGTCCTGCCAGGCCTCGAGATACGCATCGCGCAGGGGGAGCAGCGGGCGCAGCTCGGGGGCGGCCTCGACCATCGCCGCGACCATCATGGCCAGCTGCGCCTGTTGTGGGGCGTCGAGGGCGTCGGCGCCCGGAGGAACCTTGGGGTTGCGCAGCTGATCCACGAGCGTGGCGATGTCGAGCCAGAGCAACTGGTGCCCTGGAGCGAGCGCCTCGGGCGGAACGCCGGCCCGCAGGGCCTCGCCCAACCGCTTGGCCCCCGGCTCGTTGGCCAGAGCGCGCTCCAGCAGCCCGGCATCACCGAAGATCGCGCTGTCCCCGACCAACGCCGCCTGCGCCGAGTCGCGAGCAGAGACGGTCTCCCAGCGTCCCTCGGAGATCGGCTTGAGCCGGCCCTCCTGCGCCGCCGCGTCGAGCTTGGCGCGGGCAGCAGGTGGGTCCTTGAGGGTCAGCGAAGACAGGAGCTTCAGCTTGGCGGCGTCCCCGTCTCCGGAGAGCGAGCGCAGCAGCGCGGTGCTGTCGAACCACGCCGCGGCCGCCGCCCCGCCGGACACCAGCGACGCGATGGTCTCGAGGCTCAGACCGGCCGCCTCGCCCAGCGTGCGGTCCAGCTCGGCGTGGTCGCCGCCCCTGAGCCAGCTCGCGAGGGCCTCGGCCCCCAAAGACAGGGACAGGTAACCCACTGCCCCTGCCGGAGCCCGCGCCTCCAGGTCCACTCGCGCCGGATGGGAGAACGCCGTGGCGAGGGACCTCTCGCCCTCGGCATCGAAGACCACCCGGGCCTGGGCGAGCAGCTCCGATTCCCTGTTGGAGAACCCCACCGCCAGCGCCTTGGTGTGGCTGCGCAGGTTCGCCGCCTCGCCCTTGATGGCTTCGTGATCAGGAAGGACCGAAGCGCGGGCAAAAACGAACCCATCGTCTCCCGCGACCTGCGCGCGCAGCTGGGCGAAGGTCGGGTCTGCATACAGGCCCAAGTCGGAGGCCGTGAGCACGGTCTCGAGAGCGGGCGGAGCATCCTCGTCGCCGGCAAGGTGCACGTACAGGTATCCGCCGCGAGCAATGAACATCAGGCGCGCCGCGCCGACCTGAGCGAGGGTCGAGCCCGAGGGTCCGGGGGTGAAGGTCACCTGCTCGCGCTTGGCGAGCGCCGAGCGGGCCGCCTCCAGCGCCGCGCGCTCATCGTGGGTGCCGATAGCCAGCCAGGTCCCCTTGTCCTCGGGCAGCCAGGCGATGGCGAGGCCCTCCTCCGGGTCGAGGCCGGCGGCGAGCACCAGCTCGGGACGGGTGACATCCAGGCCGAACACCGCCTCGATGTCAGTGAGCGCGCTGCGTACCTGATCCGGCCCGAGCAGACGCTCGGCGAACGCCATGTGCTGGGGCAGGCGGGCAAAGAAGCGATCGAAGATGACCGCGGCGTTGGCGGCGGGCGGAACCGCCGCTGCCGGGGGCCGACGGGCCACCTGGACGCTCGCCTCCGCAGAGCGCGAGCCCGTGGGATCGGCGACCTCCATCTTGAGTCGATAGGTTCCAGCGCGCGCCCAGACGTGAGCGACCACCGGCCCGTCGGCGGTGCTGCCATCACCGAAGTCCCAGCGGACGCTCGTTCCCTCCGGCACAGCGACCTCGGGCGAGCCGAACGAGAGCGGCAAACCCGCCACGGCCTCGCGATCGCCCCCGGTGCGGACGGGGAAGCGGTGAGCGCAGCCGCCCACGAGGGCCGCGCAGAGCGTCAAGGAGAGGAAGCGGAAGCGCATGGGGACCTCGAGGAGTAGGAGGCGAAGAGAGCCGCTTTCCACAGATAGGTCAATCGACCGGGGGCCCGCGGGCCCGCCCCGACCACCTTGCCGGGGATGATGCTCCGCCGCAGCGTTTCGCTCAGACTGGCGAGGCATCAATGGAGGGCCGACATGGCGGCGCGCGTGGCCAATATCGTCCTCGGCATCTGGCTCTTCATGTCCGCATTCCTGTGGCCACATTCGCCCCAGCAGGCGACCAACACCTGGGTCATGGGGGTCCTGTGCGTGTCCTTCGCCATCGTCGCTCTGGCGATGCCGCAGGCGAGCTACCTGAATACGGCCCTCTCCGCCTGGCTGCTCGTCTCTGCCTTCGTGTTGCCGAGGGTGAGCAGCGCCACCCTGTGGAACAACGCCCTGGTGGCCGTTGCCATCTTCCTCGCCTCGCTGGCTCCGAGAGAGATCCCGCGGGCGATGCGCCGTCGCGAAGCTGCGCCATGAGCCATGGAGGCGAGTCGGGGTTGGCTGCGGCGCAGCTTCGAGTCATGAGTCATGAGTCATGAGTCATGAGTCATAAGTCATAAGTCATGAGTCGTAAGTTTTGAGTTTCGCCGCTTGCCTCCTGCAGGCACCTCGGAAGGCTCGAGAAGGAAGCGCTCGACAGTGACTCCCCTTCTGATCATTGAGGCCAGATCCCGTTCGCGGCGTTCCAGGAGCCCGGTGTCCGAGCCAGGAGCGTAAGCGACTGGGCTTGTCACATCACGGGCCCTGGCCGGTCACGACATCAGCGCGTGAGGGTGGGAAAGACCCACTCCATTACGGTCGTGGCTCGGACACGCTCTGCTCGAATGCTCCATCACGTGGTTCAGGACGAGGTGCATCTCGGGGAGAGCCCGCGCAGGCGGGCCTTTGTTTGCGTAGCCGCCGGCCTTCAGCCGGCGGACTCTCGTGAAGGTCGAGCACAGCGAGGCTGCCCTCGACCAGTCATGAAGTCAGTCGCCTTCGTGTCATCACGGCGGGAATCCTAGAACTCGAATCCCAGCCCGAACATCCAGGTGTTGGCGGTGAGGTCCAGGCCTTCGCCGCCGAAGTTGTCGGCAGTGACCCGCATGTACTGGGCCTGCAGGGTCACCGAGTTCACTCCGAACTCCTGGTCGAACTCACGCGACAGCGTGCGGTCGATGAAGTTGAGCTCCAGTGCCAGCCCGCCGGCCAGCTCGTAGCCCCACTTGCCCCCCAGCGCCTTGCCGCTGCTCTCCTGGAACGTGGAGATCGAGCCCTCGCCATTGGTGATCCACCAGATCGTGTAGGCCAGCCCCGCCTTGCCGAAGGGGATGAGCGGGATCCCCAGCTCGCGCGCCAGCCAGTCGAAGCGATAGACGGCCAGCGCGCGAATGGGCACGGTCTTCAGCGAGGTGAGGTCGGGCGACTCCTCGCCGCTGAGCGCCACGATGCCATGCCCGTAGACCGTGGCGTAGTCGGCCGCGAGCCCAAGCGAGAACGTCCCGAAGGGCGACCAGAGCTCGAAGTCGAACTCCCCTCCGAAGATCCACATGCCGTTGTTGCCGAATACGTCCTGGTACGGCGTCCCGGTCAACCCCGGCTGCTCGTCGATCTCGGGCGTGAAGCGGCCACCATTGATCTCCAGATAGAAGCTCCTGGAAGAGCGGTGGTCCTCGACCTGCTGGATGACCACCACGTCCTTGGCCGTGACCTCTTCCCCGCTCGGCTTGTCGCCCTCCTGAGCCCTGGCAGCCAAGGGCAACAGGAGCAGCGCCGCCGCGCACGCGATCCCCAACCGCTTCATGCCCGCCTCCTGCGAAGCAGCAGCGCCAGGAGCGCCACGCCGGCAGCGGGGACCATCACCGCGCCCGCAGTGGAGCATCCGAACCCGCCCTCCTCGGTGCCGCCCGCGCAGCGGTAGCGCCGGTAGAAGTCATGCACCACCAGCGGCGTTGCCCAGACAGGGGCGCTCCCGGCAGAGACGTTGCCGGCCGCGTCCACCGCCACCAGGACGAACCGGTAGCGCTGGTTGTTTCGCAGACCGCGGACGTCGCCCTTCACCGCCGTGCCGTCCGCGATGGTCTCTTTGGCGTAGTTGGTGCCATCGAAGGAAGGAGAGGCATCCCAGGAGCCGCCGTCGAGTCCAGCGGCAGCGGCGTCGGAGGGCTCCGAGGCGTCGAGGCCAGTGGTAGCGGCATCGAGTCCAGGAGCAGCCGCGTCGGGGGGCTCAGTTGCTGCATCGGGGAACGACTCGCAGACGCCATCGCCTGCGTCGTAATCACAGTTCCCACCGGCCCCGCTCCCTCCGCCGCTGGAGCCCGTCGAGCACATCTCGTCCTCCCCCTCGGGCTCGGGGCCATCCTTCACGTAGTAGATGCGCCACTCATCCACGCCGTCCTGGGCATCCCATTCGAGGTAGACCGCACCGTCGCCCCCCGTGGTCTGGGTGAGGGTCGGCGCGCTCGGCTGCAGGCTGTCGTAGGTGACCGTCAAGCTCTTGGTGAAGGCGACCGAGTCGGTGAGAGCGCCAGTGGTGCTGTAGGACTGCGTGGTCACCACCGCGCAGACCAGGAGCTTCTTTTCGGTATTGGCCGGGCAGTCATCGAGCAGGTCCTTGGCCTTGATGGTCTTGGTGTCGCTGGAGTTCATGCTCGTGATGGTCGTCTGGAGGAGCAGATCGACATCGCCCTCCGCGGGCTCATTGGGGCAGGAGGTCTTCTTCGTCACGAAGATCCTGAGCTTGGTGCCCTGGCCGACCCCTGCCGGAAACTCGTAGAAGACCGCGGTCCCCCCGTCGGTGCTGTTGCAGGCTGCCTGGCCGAAGGAAGCGGAGGAGCCGCTGGCGATCTCGAGCGTCGGCTCGTTGAGCTGGATCGTGGTCGTGGCGGCGCGGGCGCCGGTGGGAATCGCAACGAGGAGCAACAGGAGATGGCGTGGTCGCATGGGGTTCCTGGCAGTCTGGCCGCGCGGGCAAGTAGCAATGGTCGAGCCACCCTTCGCGAGCCAGGAACCGCTTGAATACCAAGACCTTGGCTGCGGAGCAAAGCCTCCGCCCCCCGCCAAATTGGCAGGCGTTTCCCCCCTGGCTGCCAGAATGTCAAGGATGGGGGGCCTCGCATCGCCGGCGCCTCGGAGCTCGCGCCCGCTCCAACCCCTCCTCCCCTAGCCTGCCGAGCCGGAACCAACGCGGGTGTCGGCGGCGGCTCCAGCCTCCAGGCTCCAGGCTTCAGGTCAAGCGGCCCCAGGCCACCAACTTCGCCGAGATCCAAGGCTTTTCCTGGGGTCTGAAGCCTTGAGCCCGAAGTCAGTCTTTGCCATCTCGAGCAAGGTTTCCCGACGAAGGGACTATTGCCCCGCGGAGACCCGCTTCGGGTGGCGCAGATCGAAGGCCGGCTTGCGATTGGGGTCGCAGTCGGGGCCGAAGCCGTCAGCGCTGAACCGATAGGTCAGCGACCCGGTGCTCCCATCGGGTGCGACCGGCTCGATCGTCAGCTCATGGCTACCCGCGCGGGACGGGCTGCAGTAGGAGAGCATGTAGAAGCGCTTGGAGAAGCCCTCGATGCGCTCCGCGACCTGGTCGAACATCACGCCCACCGTCCCAGGGTCCTTCGACAAGGTCGCGCCGCTGCGGCCGATGGCGCTCAGCTCCCCCTCGTCGATCTCCGCACCGACGCCGATGACGAAGACCTCGAAGTCCACGCGGTCGAGTGAAGCGCGCAGCTCCTGGGGCGAGACGCGGTGGGCGTGGTCGGTTCCATCGGTGAAGACCACCAGGGTTCCGAAGCGCAGCGGGACGGGCGAGCGCTCGAGCTGCTTCTCCAGGACCTTGATGGCCTCGACGATCGCGCCATTGAGATTGGTCGAGGGGTCCTTGGGCCGGAACGACGCGAGGGCGGCGGAGCCCGCCGGCGAGGCGCTGAAGCCGCGCAAGGCGACGATCTCCGACCGGCCGTCGAAGCCGTAGATGGCCGTCTGCTGATAGCGGCCGACGCGCTCGGTGAAGCGCGACACCGCAGCCTCGAGCGTCGAGGCCGAGCCCGACTCGGTCACCGAGGCGGACATGTCGACCAGCAGCAGCGTGTAGTGCATCGCCGCCACTTCGGGATTGAGGATGGTCTGCTTGGACTCGAAGGGCGAGACGAGCTTCTTGTCCTCGTAGATGCGGAACTGGTCGGCGGACAGGCCGGGGACCGGCTCGCCAGCACGGGTGTCCACCGTGAAGTAGACCGCCACGTTCGAGGGCTTCTGCACGCTCGCGTCCACGAGCGCCGGCCGCAATCCCGCGCAGCCAGTGAGAGACAGAGCAGCGACAGCCAGGGCGGCGGATATCCATCGAGGGCCGGTCATGGGGGCGGATTATGCGCGATCCGCCCTCCGCGGTCAGCCGGCAGGCCCACGGATCGCAGCTCGCCATCGCTCCAGCAGACACAGCAAGCGGCATCGCACAAACTTAAAACTTACGACTCACAACTTACGGCTCAGCTCACGGCTCATCTACAGCATCGAAAGCCCATCGCCTCCCCCTGCTGCGTGACGGGCTGCCCGAAGGGCTCGTGGGGGGCACACGAGAGGTTGCTGTCGTTGCCGAACCCTCCGCCGATGAGGACCGCGGGGTTGCCGTCGGGCCCGGTGTCCGCCAGCCACTCCCAGACGTTTCCGGACAGGTCGAAGACGCCCTCGGGCGTGCGGCACCCGGACAAGCTGCCCGTAGGCTGGGGCTTGGTGCTGTTGAGCTTCTCGGTGAGCGCCCGGTCGGCACAGCGCTCGGGGACCCACTTGGCCCCACCGTATGGAAAGGCCCGCTTCTCTGCGCCCTGGCACGCCAACATCCACTCCGCCTTGGAGCACAAGCGCTTGCCCGCGTTGGCGCAGGCCGCCTTGGCCTGGAGCTGGCTCACCTGGACGGCAGGAAGGACTCCCGCTTTGGAGACCGCCTTCGCGGTCATGCCCTTTCCGTCGTTCTCTCCCGCCACGCCGCCCTCGAGCGCCGCCTCGTATCGGTCGATGCAGACCTTGCTGCCTGGGATCAGCGCCATGTCCGGTGGGCACGGGACCTTGGGCGCACAAGCACCGGCGGACGCGAGCGTGAAGCAGGACAGCAGGAGCGGGATGGAGCGGCTGGCTTGTCGCATGGCGCGAGGAGTCTAGCCCGACTCGTTTGCCCGGGGCTGTTAGGGTGTCGACATGCACCGAATCGAACTGACCGCCCTCCGCTCCTCCGCGCTGCGCTGGGAGCAGCTGGTCTCAGAGCTGCCACCCGCCCTGGAGTCGCTCGGCCTCGTGCACGACGACGCGGCGACCGACGGCACGGCGGTCGTCCTGGACCACGGAACCGACGGCTGCACCATCCTCTTCGAGAACGTGGCCCTGTCCCGCCGCGCAGCCCGCGCGCTCGCGACCCGCACGGGCGTCCCCATCGCCTTGTTCGAGGTCGTCGGAACGGCCGGGACCAAGCGCTTCCGCTTTCGCACCACGGCGTGGCGCGCGACCGCGGTGGGGGAGATGCTCGGCGCCGAGGGCGTGGAGCTGGACCTGGAGGATCCCGAGGAGAGCTGGGGCGGCGGCCCACTCGAGGTGCAGGCGAATCGGGTCCTCGACCTGTATGCCGAGCTCAACCGTCGCGGAAGCCGGACCCTGGAGCTGGGCTACCGGAGGCGGCCTCGCGCCCGCGCCTCGACGCCGCGCGTCGCCACGCTGCTGGCCATGCTGCAGAAGGCGAAGTCCTTCGAGGCGCAGCCGCAGGCCGACGGCCGCGTCGCCCTGAAGATCGAGCTGGCAACCGGCGGCAAGCAGACGAGCTTCTGCAGCGCCGTGGAGCATGAGGAGCTCGAGAAGCTCCTGTCCTGAAGGGCCGCGCTCGTCCCCCCGGACCGCCGCAGGCCAAGGCCTCTACTTCCCCACGAACGGCCCGAGCGCGACGCGCACCACGGAGGGCTCCTGAAAGGCGATCGCGACGCCGCTGGCGCCGGGGGTGAGGACCGATTGCACCACCTTGCCCTGGAACTCGAAGCTTCTGCCCAGCCAGTCGAGGTGCACCTCGACCTGCACCTCGGCATCGCGGGCCAGCTGCTTCTCGGTGCACACGAAGAGCCCGCCCACCCGAAGCTCGCGAAGCCACGCGTCCAGCAGCCGCGGCGGGTCGGAGAAGCGCACCTCCAGCCGGTTGGCGTGGCCCGACGAGGGGAGCAGCTCCTCGACGACCTCCCCGGGGGAGCGAAACGCCACGCCGAAGCCTATCGGGTCGGTCTGCCGCAGCTGGGGTGGAACCTGGCGAAGGCGCCGGACCACGCCTTCGAGAAAGAGGCAGCGCGATGCGCCCATC
>JACRCT010000538.1 GCA_016218885.1 Deltaproteobacteria bacterium
CTGCGGTGGTGGTGTCTTCGACCGTGCTGTTGCGTAGGACGGAGGCGGTGATGGAGGAGTTGTCGGTGGAGTCGAAGAAGAGCTGGGTGCTGTGGCGGGCGAGCTCGATCACCCACGAGCCGTTCCAGGAATAGGCTCGGACGTTGGTCAGCGCGCACTGCATCTGCTGGCCGTTCAGGAAGCACTCGATGCTGCAGGTCTGCGGGCTCTGGCCGCTTTCCGGGCAGCTCATGTCCATGTCGACCCGCGTGCCCGCCTTCTGGAAGGTCATCCGATAGGTGCGGTTGTCGAGCGGCTCCCCTTCAAGCCGAATGAACCAGAAATGGTTCAAGGTCGTGTCCGAGCCGATGGTCGGCGAGTGGGTGACGGAGAACCCGAGGATGTTGGACCCGTCTCGGCTCTGGTCAGTCGTGGAGTCGGTGCCCTGCCACATGCAGAGGCTGCCGCTCATCCAGTCGCTCAGGCTGGAGTCGTTCGGAGAGAGGCCACCGGCAGCAGGAGGTGTGCAGGTTTGGGCCGCGCTCAGCGCCGGAGCGCCCAGGACACAGATCAACACACCGATGGCGATGCGGGACATGCACGCCTCCCGAAAAACGAAGCCAATTGGGTATAAATGGTACCGGCTCGTCCCTCTCTCAGCAAACCGCTCGGACCTTCCTAGCTTTTTCCGAGGGTTTCGAGCAGGCGGCGCCCGTGAGGTGCGAGACGCCGGAACAGAACGCGAAGCAGGCCCAGCGGCTGCGGCTCCGAGCGAACGACGCGGCCAATCACCGCCCGACGCGACACCCATTCGTCGTCATAAGCATTGGCATCTCCTCGGGTTCTCAGCTCGTTGCCCAGCAGGGCCACGACGCGGTGGATGACGACCCGCCTCCGCTGGCTCCAGACCACGATGTCGTCGATCCGGAGGACCTGGCCGTCGATAGGGCCGATGACCACCCGATCACCGCTCCGGATCGCCGGGCGCATCGAGTCGCCTCGTGCGAGCAACGGCAGGTGTCCGCCTCGGCGCAGGACCTCGCGCAGCAGCGGGAGGAGCTGGGACTCGATGGTCAAGGTGGCGCTGTGCCTGAGTCGCGGCATCGAGGGCCTCCAGCGCGCTGGCATCAGGACGGAAACGCAGGGAGTAGGCAGGTACGGCGCACGCTGCACGCTCGCACAGGCGAAGGACCTCGTCGAGGCCGGGGCGGCTCCAGAACGGAGCGAACGACAAGGCGGCCAGACGCGCCGCTGTCTCCGCCACCGACAACATCTGGGTCTCGGTGGCGGGCGCGTGATCGAGGAAGAACAGGGCGCGCACCGGCGCGCTCTGGGCGGACCATTGGCGGCCGGTACCGTGGAAGGGAGTCCCGAAGGCCGTCAACCGACCACGCTGGAATCGGAGGGCGGTCCGATCGTCGGAGAGGACGTGGGCGCCATCGCGCGCCGAGAGGGTGGAAAGAGTGGTCTTGCCTGCACCGCTCTTGCCGAGGAAGAGGAGGGCGGCCCCGTTGCGGGTGACGCAGGCGGCGTGCACGTAGAGCCCTTGATGGCGGTTGAGCAGCGCGACGAGGAGGAGCTCGCCGAAGGGGCTGGCGATGGGCGCGAGCCGCGCCTGGGTCGGGCAGCAGGTGGGGTCGACCCGGAGCAGGCCACGAGTCCAGTCGGCATTGAGGTCCGCCTGGAGGAGCGGGGTGGGGCCGAACAGAGGGCGGGCGTAGGCCTCGTAGCGAAGGCCCCCCTCGTGCTCGAACAGCGCCCAGAACCCGCTCTCACACAGAGGACGCTGCGAACTCGCTGCCTGGCCAGGTTCGTCGAGGACGGTGAGCCGGCTCGCGCAGCGGCCGTGCGAGCCAAACGCCTCGAACGGTCCGACCAGATCCGCTTGGCACCTGTTCTCGAACCCTAGCGTCAGCCCACCGATGCGGACGACCTGCAGGGACCGCCTGCTCACGGCCCTAGCTTCCCGTGCCCGGGCAACCGGCCCCGCACACCGTCATCCCTCCCTGGGAGGTGGGAGAGACCTTGCAAGCGCCGAGCATCGCCTCGCCGGGGACGATCTCGATCTGCTCGATCCGGGGTGGGCTGTAGGCTCTGCGCGTCCGGCGGGGTGGGCCAGAAGGCGCGTCATGGTTGTCTCTGGTTTCAGCCACCTAGCCTCCTGCCTTCCCGGTACGCGACCTCTCGGCCCACAGGCGGGTAGTCTCGCACAAGTAATCGACCTCCGCCTCCTCTCCACCATGCTCAACGATGGCCAGCCCCGGACAAGTGTTACACAGCCCGCGCAGCGAACACTTGCCACAGCGCGAGTCGCTCTGGAAGCCCCGCTGCACCACTTGCCCTAGCGCCTCCCATGCCTTCGCGAAGGGCACCCTGGCGAGATCATGGCGCTCATTCCTCAACAGGGGGCAAAGCTGCAGCGCCCCGTCGGGAGCGATGGTGAACGCGAAGCTTCCCGCCGCACATCGATAGACCTTGTCGCTGCGTGCGGCAGCAGCAACGCGCTCGCGCTGCAGCTCGGCGACCC
>JACRCT010000530.1 GCA_016218885.1 Deltaproteobacteria bacterium
ACCACCTCGTCGCCGGCGTCGAGCAGTGCGACGACGGGGGGCTTTCTGCCCTGTGCAACTCCGACTGCACCCACTCCGTCTGCGGGGACGGCAAGGTCAACGCCCTCGCCGAGGAGCGCTGTGACACCTCGGGCGAGTCCGCCTCCTGTAACGACGACTGCACCCTGGCGCGCTGCGGGGACGGCAAGGTGAACTCCGCCGCCCAGGAGCTGTGCGATACCTCGGGGGAGACGGCTGCCTGCGATGTGGATTGCACTCTCGTCCAATGCGGCGACGGGTCGACGAACAGCGCGGCCGGCGAGCTGTGCGACACCCGGGGACCGTCGGCCTCCTGCAACGCCGATTGCACCCTGGCCCGGTGCGGCGATGGCCAGGTGAACGCCGCGGCGGGAGAGCAGTGCGACGACAGCGGCGAGACGCTGGGCTGCAACGCCGACTGCACTGTCTCTCGGTGCGGAGACGGCCGGATCAACCTCGCCGCCGGCGAGACCTGCGACGACGGCAACGCGCTCCCCGGCGACTGTTGCTCGGCGTCCTGCCACGCCGAGGCCGGCTGCGAGATCGAGGTCAACGACACCTCCGCGGTGGCCAACGACCTCGCCGCGCTCTCGGTGTCGGGGCGGATAAAGGGCTTCGTCCGCCCCGAGACGGACAAGGACGTCTTCGCCATCGTCGTGCCTCCGGGGGCCAGCGGCTCCATGGTCGCCACCACCCTCGACGGCCCGCTGGGAACGACCTGCGTCTCCAACCGCGCCGACGCCTACCTGACGCTCTTCGACGCCGCCGGGATCAGCCGCGGCGCGGACGACGATTCCGGCGCTGGCTACTGCTCGCTGCTGTCGGTGGACGGCCTCACCCCCGGCATCTACTACCTGGAGCTCAAGCTCGCGCCGACGGCCAATCCCAAGGTCTCGTTCGACTACACGCTGGAGGTCCAGCTCACGTTGGTCGCCTGCGGCAACGGGACGCTGGAGGGCGGCGAGCAGTGCGACGACGGCAACGCCGCCGACGGCGATGGCTGCAGCGCTGCGTGCCGCGTCGAGGTCTACTCCGAGAGCGAGCCCAACGGCACCTGCGCCCAGGCGAGCGGCCCGCACCCCTTGGGAGCGGGAGGCTGGAGCCGGCTCCTGCACGCCTCGGTGTCCCCGGCCGCCGACGCCGACTGGTATGCCTTCACGCTCTCGAGCTTCGCCGACGTGCGGTTCGCGACCTTCGATGCCAACGGACCGTCCACCTGCGCCACCATCGACACCAGGCTGGACCTCTACCGGTCCGACTGCTCGAGCCTCGTGGCCTCGAGCGACGACGAAGGCGTGGGCTCCTGCTCCCTGCTCGATCCGGCGGTGAACCCGGCGTTGCGCCGGCTGGCTCCGGGCACCTACTACGTCAAGGTGCACCCGTACTCCTCGACCGCGACCTTCGACTACACGTTACAGGCGGCGGTGGTCGCCAAGTGCGGTGACGGGACGCTGGGCGGCTTCGAGGAGTGCGACAGCGGCCCGGGCTGCAACCCCGACTGCACGCTCCTGGCCGTCTGCGGCGACGGGGTACGCGGCGCCGGCGAGCAGTGCGACGACGGCAACAGCGCCGGCGGCGACGGCTGCAGCGCCACCTGCCAATGGGAGACCTCGGCGGAGGTGGAGCCGAACGGCTCTCTCGCCGAGGCCGACGCCGGACCGGTCCGCGTGACGGGGACCCGGCGTATCACGGGAGCGATCAGCCCTGCCGGTGACCTGGACCTCTTCCGGCTGGAGGTGGCGGCCCGGCAGGTGGTGCGCTTCGAGGTGTTCGACTCCACGGGCGTGGACTGCTCCGCGGCCATGCCCTCCATGGTGCTGCGACTCTTCGACGCCGCCGGAGCCCAAGCCAACTTCGATACCGCCGGCTCCGGCATCGGCAATTGCCCGGCGCTGGTGGTCGACTTGCCCGCGGGCACGTATTACGTCCAGGTGTCTGCGGCAGGCTCGGTCACGGTGCCGGCCTACCTGCTCGAGGTGCGGTTCGAGGGGGATCGGGGGAGCGAGGTCGAGCCCAACGAGACCACCCTCACCGCGAGTGTCCTCGCCGGAAGCGACAGCGCCATCTTCGGCGATCACCAGGTCCTGGCGGACGTCGACGTCTACGCAGTGACCGTCCCGGCCGGGGCCAGCGGCATCCGCGCGGAAATCGTCGAGGGCGACGGGACGGAGACCTGCGAGTCCAACGGCATCGACTCCTACCTCACCCTCTACGATTCCGCCGGCAGCACTCTGACCTCCGACGACGACACCGGGCGCGGCTTCTGCTCGTTGATCGATGGCACAGGCGCCTTGCCGCTCGATCCTTCCGCGGGAGGCCTGAGCCCCGGGACCTATTACCTCGAGGTCAAGAGACCCTTCTCCGCCACCGGCGCCAGCGGCCTCTTCAACTACAAGCTGGTGGTGACCATCCGCTGAGCCGGGCCTCGTCGCAGGTCCCCTGGAACGTCCCGACTTCGCTGGCGTTGTGCCGTCCCGTCGTCTCGTCGCTCTAATTCCAAGGTGTGCGCGCCGCCATCTTCGTGGCTTCCCTCTGCCTGGCCGTCCTGCTGGTGCCCGCTCCGGCCCCTGCGGCTGACGAGCAGGTGCCCAGTCTGAGACCGACTACCCGTAGACACGGCGCAAAAGAGAGGCCCAATCCAAGTAGCGAGGGCGAGGGTGGGCGCGGGCTCGGGGAAGAAGGGGTCGTCGCCGAGAGCGGGCTGAGGGGCGAGCGGGCCCGCCCCACCAACGGTGGCTTGCTCGGGTTGGGAGGCCGAGCCGATGGAGGGCTTACGCGGGGAGGAGGCACGATGAGGGGACGCCAGCTCGAGTGTCCGGCGAAGATCCCTGCGTAGCGGACGAGGTGGAGCTTGGGACGGGGGACGAGCAACGCGATGCGCCGCATCATCTGCTGGCCGGTGTGGCGCAGAAGGTGGCTGCCCCGTCCGGGAGCGGGACCTTGAGCGCGTAGGAGTAGCTTCCGTCGGCGAGCTTGTGGAGCCTGCGCAGAGCGATGGGTGGGCGAGCGCCGTGCTTGCACAAGCGCTCCAGCCCTTGGCGATCGTTCTGGTGGACATGCGTGCCGGCGCGAAGCGAGAAGCCGTCGACGAGGGCAGCGAGAAGGGAGCGGTGGAAGTCGCGTGGCTCGTCGCAGGGGCATCGGTGAGAGGAGCCGTCGCGCTGCACGGCCAGCGCAAGAGCGTCCATCGGGTCGAAGACAGCCTCGGACTGGTCGAGGCCGGCGCGTTGGAGCAGACGGCGGGTGCTGCGCATAGGAAGTTCGAACTGCGAGTTGCCCAGAACGCCCGGGTAGCGGGAGCAGCAAGCGCCCCCGCACGGTGCTGGTGCGAGGGGGTCGGCGCACTCAGATCGGCAACGATTCCGAGCGGAAGCTACACCCCTCCATCCCCCAGCTGCAGTGAGACCATCCCGTCGGTCACCTCTTGCAGGCGGGTGTCCGGCCCCCACAGCTGCCGGCCGCCCTCACTCGCGCCGAAGACCTGGAAGGTGAAGGTGCGGGCCTCGCTCAGCGGCTCCCAGGCCTCGTTCGTCGGGCGCCCCACGAAACCCGTCCAGGTCGGCACCTGGGCGAGGGCCTCGGCGGCGCAGAGCCAGCCCCAAAGCGCGAGACCGATCCTCACGGCACGACGGGCGCTTGCGGCTGTCATCTTGATCCTTTCCGGAATGGCTCGAGCAGTGGTGAGAATCGGAATCAGCGCTGCTGGCCGGGAGCCAGGTGCGAGCCGACCTCGAGCTTCATGCCTCCGCCCGCGGCGACCTGCGGCGAGACGGCGCTGCCGACCTGGGCCTCGAGCTTCAGCGCGCCGCCCGAGAGGCGGCCCGCAGCGGTGGTGGTGCCCATAGCCGTGAAGGTCTCCACGCGAGCGAACGTCGCGGTGACGGTTCGGTCGGCGCTCATCGTGACCTGGCACGGGCTGGCGCTGCAGGCACCGGTGAACCCCACCAGCTTCGAGCCTGGGGCAGGGACCGCGTCGAGGGTGAGCGTGGTGCCCTCCTCGAGGAGCGCGCGGCAGGCCTTGGGGCAGGCGATGGCGCTCGGGCGCGAGGTGACCGAGCCGGAGCCGCTTCCAGTGAGCACCACCGTGAGCTCGTGGCCCAGACACACGGTGCCGCTGCAGTCGACCGGGTAGCAGACGCCGTTGCGGCAGCTGAAGCTCGTGGAGCAGACCACGTCGGTACAGTCGGTGACGATGCATTGGCCGTCGCGGCACTCCTGCCCCGCGCCACAGGTGGTTTCGCCGCACGAGGAGCCGACGCACTGGCCCTCCACGCAACGCTGACCGGCCTCACACGGCGGACACGGGGTGCACGCGCCGCTCCTGCACCACTCGGCCGCGCGACAGTCGGAGGAGGAGGAGCAGCTTTGGCTCGCGGGCGGGTTCTCGCACCCGCTGCAGAGCGCCGCAAGCAACAAGGCGCAGACGAGAGCCCCGAGCCCCCAAGGCCTCGCGCTCGAGGTGGTCCGCGGCAACAGCCGACACACGCTGGTCATCTCCAGTCCTCTCTTCCGTGGTGACTCGAGGCGTTCGCCGGGCTACGAGATGGAAGACACGCAAACGGGCCGCATCGACATGGCTCTCGGGGCGCGCTGCCGGCCTGCTACGAGAGCCACCAGCTCGTCTCGATCTCCAGCGTGCTGTTCGCACTGAGCAAGATCGATCGACCAACTAGTTGCACGTGCAAGTGCCGTTCGCAGCGAGGGCAGAAGAGCAGTAGCCCAGCACCCCGCCGGCCTTCCAGCAGGTCGCTCTGCCGGGCGAACCGCCGCCCGCCGAAAGGGTGCCCGTGACTGCCAAGTTGCCTGCCCCAGGGTCGGAGCACGTCGCGGAAGCGTTGACGCATACTCCGCCCGCGACCTGCAGGCGAGCCCCGGGCGCTGAAGTGCCGATGCCGACGTTCGCGGCGGACGAAAGCCTCATGGTTGCCACAGGCGACCCGAGGGCGCCAGGCGGACGGGTGAAGAACGCCATGCCATAGGCCCCGGACGATGACGACCAGCTTTCACCAGAGAGGAAGGAGATGGCCCTCCGCGCGGCGTCGTACGCCGATCCTGTATGGCCCTGGACCATGAGCTGCCCAAGAACCATGGATGACGTGGTGGCTGTCTCGCTGCCAACGGCGCCACCCGATCGCTGGAACACGAATGACGGATAGGAGGACGCGCCATCGTTGGACATCTGACCGACGAAGTTCCTTCCGCTTGCGTCGGTCGACGTGACAGTTTCAGCAGCAAGAACCTCCGAGACGGCTTCCCTTATCTCGCCACTCGAGGCGACGTTGCCGGTCTGCTTGTATGCTCCGGTGAAGGTCGCGGTGTTCACGATGTTGAGCGTATTGCCGACGAAGGCATTTCCCGATATCGCGACGGAACCAAGCGTGCCGCTCATCTTGATGGCCGCGCTGTTGGTATTGTCCATCTCGGTAAGGGTCATGCCCGAGATCGCCACGCTCTTGGCCGCTTGGATCGCGATGCCCGCGCCGCCAACGGTCGCCATCGCGGCGTTCTTGACGCTCCCGCCCGCGAATGACACGGTCGCACTGGGGCTGTTTATCAGCACGCCGTCGGCCGGTGTATTGGCAATATGAACGCCCGCGAAGGAGACCGTCCTCGTCTCGGATTCCAGGATTTGCACGACCCGACTAGTGCAGTTGCCTATGAAACCACCGCTGAAGCTGATCCCGGTGACGTGGGTTCCCGGCAGCCCGTCCTCCTCGATGCTCACGGCATGGAGGGTCCCGGTCGCGTTGGAGATGCAATCGAAGTACGTATTATTGAAGCTGACCGCTGCGGTGAATGCGCCCGGAAACGCGTTCTTGATCTTGAGTATGCTCTCGAAGGATCCGCCGATGTAGGCGTTGGCGAACTCCAGTCCATCGCCGCCGTTTATCTCGATGGCGGCGTTGGCGCTGAAATTACCGACAATCGCGAAGTTCGAGAAAAACGTGGTCCACGGCAGGCTATATCCGCCTCCCGCGTTTGGCTGTGGCTCGATCTTGAGCATGGATGCATCGGGGGCGTGCGCCCCGGTCCCGGAGTAGTACAGGCGGAAATTGTTGTATCTCCCGTCCTTACCGCCCTGGATGTGGATGAGGTGCTTATGGTCGGCCGCGACAAAGTTCTCCAAGGTAAACCCGCTGTTCTTGACGACTTTGAGTGCCGAACCCGCCTTCTCGATGGCGCTGCCCTTGATGGCGATGTTGCGGATTCCCGTGCCCGCGAGCAACGCAGCGGGATCGGTGGGGTCGGCAGGTGAGTAGACGACGCCGTCCCCCGAGCCGGTGTGCCGCAGGGTCGTGCGCATGCCGTGGCCTTCGAGGAAGACGTTGTTCTTGTGGATGGTCAGCGACGTGAAGTTGCAGATCCCAAAAGGAAGCCGGATGGTCCCGTAGTTGTTGTCGATGGCCGCCTGGATGGCGGCCGTATCGTCCGCAATACCGTCGCACTTGGCGCCGTAGTCCCTGGCTTCGACGACGGGGTTCGAGTCGGCCACGCACGACCACGTGTTGGCCGCGGTGTACTTGAGGATGTCCCCGACCGCAGGGCAGCCGGCGAGCTTGGCCGGGGTCACCGACTGGCTCGCCAGGTCGGCGCTGGCAACCGACTGGTCGGCGATCTCCGCGCCGCCG
>JACRCT010000539.1 GCA_016218885.1 Deltaproteobacteria bacterium
CCGGGCGGGACCTTTGGCGCGGACGGCTGCTTGAGGCGATGAACTCGGCGGCGACTGATGCGGATGGGAGACTCGAAGAACCGAGGGTTTCCCGAGAAAGCGGAAAGTCCAATGCGGTCTGCAATCATCGCGATGGCCTGCACCATCGTCGTGGTCGCGGGAAGCTCTGCCTGCGGGACGAGCTGCACTATGGAAGCTCGCACCTCGGTCCTGGTGACCGTCAAGGACACGGCTGGCAATGTCGTCGGCGACGCCCAGGTGACTTACCACGTGGACGCCGGGGTGGAACAGCAGGCGCAGTGCCCGGGGTCGACCGCGTCCTCATGCGCCAGGTGGACTCTCGGATATGAAGACGCCGGCACCTTCGTCGTCGTGGCCAAGAGCGCGGATGGGACCAAGCAAGCGGAGAAGAGCGTGGTCGTGGTGAAGGACGCCTGTCACGTCCAGACCGAAGAGGTCACGCTGGTCCTGCAGTAGCAAAGGCGCGTTCTCGGGTGGTTTGCCGGCCGACGCCCGCCTCGAAGCGACCTGACCCTGGGCGAGCTCATCGCTCTGCTCGACAGCCGTGCCCGCGCCCTGGCCGAGCTGCGCTGGCTGCACGAGTCCGAGCCGGTCCCGGCGGTGCTGCCCGAGAGGATCCCGGGCGTGGCGCCGGAGGCTTGGGCGAAGGTTCGGGAAGCCTGTGAGCTCTCGTTGCCCCGCACCGTCGTGCGCCAGGCGGCCTCCTCCAGCTTCTGCAGCTCGGTCAGCGTCTCCAATCCTCGGCGACCGCCAGTCGCGGCTTTCGGACTCGGCGATCGGCGCTGGGTGCCCAGGGACCGGGCGGGACCTTTGGCGCGGAAGGCTGCTTGTTCCTCCTTGACGCCGCTCCTGGGACGGCTCGGCCTCCAGCCGCGAGGTCCAGGAAGATATCGCTTGACCCTGACCTCGCGTGAGGCTCCACAACGGCGTGAACGGGAGCAAGACGGCCATGGCGCGAACGGTGACATCGGTGGCGAAGGCGGCGGGCATAAGCGTGCGCACGTTGCACCACTACGACGAGGTGGGGCTCCTGAAGCCCAGCCGCGTGGGCGCCAACGGATACCGCTACTACTCGTGCGAGGACGTGGAGCGGCTACAGCTCATCCTGGTGCTGAAGAAGCTGGAGCTGAGCCTGGAGGACATCCGGACGCTGCTTCAGACGCCTGGGTTCGACCGGCGCGCAGCGCTCGAGAACCAGCTCCTCCTGCTGAAGGAGCGGCGGCGCCAGACCGGCGTCCTCATCCGCACGCTGAGACACACGCTGAAGCGCACGACGGGAGAAGCGGCCATGAAGGACGAGGAGCTGTTCGAGGGCCTGCAGGAGGGCACTCAGCAGGAGGAGGCGCGCGGGCGCTGGGGCAACACGCCCGCGTGGAAGGAGAGCCAGCGCCGCTCGCGTGGCTACTCCAAGGAGGACTGGGGCGCCATCCGCGCGGAGGGAAAGGCCGCGGCAGAGGGTGTGGCCGCCCACATGGAGAAGGGGCCGGAGAGCGTAGAGGTGCAGAGGTTCGTGCGCGCGCACCACCAGCACATCAACGACCGGTTCTACACGTGCAGCGCCGAGATGTACGACCGGCTGGCGCAGATGTGGGTCGAGGACCCCCGCTTCACTCAATACTGGGACGCCATCAGGCCGGGGCTCGCCGCGTTCATGCGCCAGGCAGTGGAGGTGTACGTCTACGACCTGCTGCTGCAGGACGAGCGGCGTTGAGGCCGGCACCATGGACAGCTACGCTCCGGTCAAGCTCGCCCCGTCGCTGGTGCCCCAGGCGCCGCGCTTCACGCTGGAGGACCTCGTGCTCTCGGCGGAGACGCGGGGCCATGTGCTGCGTGTGCTGGCCATGCGCCGCCACGAGTCCCTCGTGTTCGACACCTGGGGCCTGGGCGCGCTGCCGCACTTCACGCGCCGGTGCGCCATCAACCTGCACGGCCCGCCCGGGACGGGAAAGACCTCCCTGGCTCACGCCATGGCACACGCGCTCGGCCGCGACCTCCTCTGCGTGCGCTACTCGGACATCGAGAGCCGCTACGTGGGAGACACCCCCCAATAACCTCGTCCACGTGTTCGACACCGCGCGCGAGAGCGGCTGCGTGCTCTTCATCGACGAGGCGGACGGGCTGCTGGGCGTGCGCCTGTCACAAGTGCAGACCGCGTCCGATGCCAGCGTGAACGTCACGCGGGCCGCGCTGCTGGCGCTGATGAACGACCTCACCGGCACGGTGGTGTTCGCCACCAACAAGCTGAGCGCGTACGACCCGGCGTTCATGCGGCGAATGCTGGCCCACATCCTGGTGGACCTGCCCGACGCGGCCGCCCGGGAAGCGCTCCTGCGCCGGATGCTCCCGCCCCAGCTGCCCCACCGCGCCGATGTGCCCGCGCTGGCCGCGCTGTCCGAAGGGCTCAGCGGAGGGGACCTGGGCAACGTGGTGCTCAACGCCGCTCTCCATGCCGCGGAGCGCGGCCTGACCGAGGTCCCCCAAGCAGCGCTCGTAGACGCCGTCCGCGAAGTTCGGGACGCGCGAGAACGCAACCTCGCCCCCACCTGAGCGAGCCTCCTCTGCACGGCGAAGGAAGGCGCACCCGGACATCCGCCAAAAACGTAGACGGGGCAGGTTGGCTGGAGGCGCCAGACGCGATGGCCGACGAGGTCGTGCAGCGCTTGCTCGCGCCAACCAAGGGCAGAAGCACATGAGACGCACCGGCTCCAGAGCACAGGGCGCGGCGGGCTCTCTGGGAGGCGCTGCGGCCTGCGTGAGCGGGAGGGCTGCCGACCATGCCAAAGCCCGTACCCCTGCCATCGCCTGGCCTGGCCGTGCCTACGATCGCGCATGCTGAGCGTCGGCCGTCCCTGGAGGGCTTGCGCGGCTAAGGAGGCTCGATGAGGGGACGCCAGCTCGAGTGTCCCGCGAACACGCCCGCGTAGCGGATGAGATGGAGCTTGGGGCGAGGGATGAGCAACGCAATGCGTCCGATCATCTGCTGGCCGGAGAGCCGCAGGTGGCCGCTGCCGTCCGGGAGCGGGTACTTGAGCGCGTAGGAGTAGCTTCCGTCGGCTTGTGGAGGCGGGACAGAGCGATGGGTGGGCCAGCGCCGTACTTGCATCCAGCCCTTGGCGATCGTTCTGGTGGACTCGCGTGCAAGGCTCTCGACCGTCGTCGGCTCGAGCGCAAGACCGAGCACGTTCTCGAAGCCGCAGAGTCGATAGCCGCGGCCGGTCAGCACTCCCCCACCTCGGGACGGGCGAGCGACGAGAGCTTGACGCGCACCTGGCAGCCCTTCGCGAAGACCGCGGCCTCGAAGCGGGACAAGCCCTCGGGATCCAGCGGCTCGAAGCCGAGGCCGATGACCTTGTTGAAGGGGGCGTCCTCTCCGAGGTGGACGGCGACGCCCGGGCCGAGGTCCGAGAGCTGCATGTTCCGCGAGGGATCGCGCCGGGCTACGGAGAGGGCCACCGAACCGATCAGCGCGGCCTCAGCGGCCTCAAGGCGTCGTGCCAGTATCGGAGTGGCGAACATGGGCGATTCTGGACCGGTCGTCGTCGGGAAGCACGAGGGGCCGTGCCAATGCGCAGAACGAAGGACCTGGCCCCATCCGGGGAGGGACGAGGGATGGCCTCCCCTCCCCATGGGAAGCCCCTGAATGCAGCTCTGGTTCGGGTGGTCGGATGTCGAACCGGACCCGGAATCCTGAGGGAAGGTGAATGCCAGGGCGCCCGATCAGCGCGGTGATGACGGCTGTGAGGGCACCCGGAGCGACCAGCGCGAGAATCCCCAAGACAGGAGCGAGAACAACAGCACCGCGAGG
>JACRCT010000540.1 GCA_016218885.1 Deltaproteobacteria bacterium
CCCGCTCGGCCAGGCGCTTGATCGCGGCCCACACCTCCTCCCGCCGCCGTTCCTGGCTCCCTCCTGCGCTCCCTTCCACGCAGCTCCGAAGCTTCCTGTCCCGAGCAGGTTGACTTCCGAGCCCAGACGAGCCGCGTGGCCGGGGCATCACTGCGCGGGGGGCGGGTCGCGCCTATCGACCCTTATCGACCCTTAGGGATCGAGATCGTCGCCATGCTCGGCGTCGTACTCATCCATGGCGGCCTCGAACTCCTCGACGTCCTTGGTCTGCATGAGGTGCCGGTTGTCCTCCGTCAGGAGGAGGCCGGTCTTCTCGTACGCGTAGATGTAGGCCGGGGCCACGCCCGTCGCCCGCATCGCATCGACCATTTTCCGGGTCACGTCCTCAACGTCGATACCGTCGAAGATCCTGTCACCCGGCCCCATGGGCCGGCCATGACGCTGGGCGAACTCCTTCTCGATTTCCGGAAGGAGCTTTTCGACTTCAGGATGCAGCGGCACGTCGCGGCTGATGTTTCCATCCTCGTCCACGAGGAAGTGAAAGCCCTTTCCGAAGCAGCACGACTTGTACTTTCGGCCTGTGCCGCAAGGGCACTTCGCGTTCGGTGACAGGGGCTTCCGCTTCATCGGTCCTCCACGGGCTGGGAACCCAGGAATACCTCGCGGGCATCGGCCTGCCTACGGCCCGACCGAGATGCTGCGGAACAGGCCGACCGCGCCTACCGCCACGAGCACGCGCCCGTTGAACGCCAAGCGACTCGCCGACTGCCCCGCACCTGGCTCTGCCGTTGCGCGATGGTGATGCCGTCCGCCGTAACGCGGTCCCGGCCACGCCGACCGCGTGCCTGCCGGTGGTGACGAAGTCGCTGATGGTCACGTACCGGTCCCCGAGGTTGAGCCGCAGGGTCCAGGTCACGCCGTCGGGCGAGGTGAAGACGAGGGCCTGGCTGCTGGGCTTCGCCGCGTTGCCGGCGCCCAGGATGAAGAACGAGCCGGCCAGCGTCGTGACGTAGCTCAGCGCCTCGAAGCAAAGGACGGTCGGCCAGGCGCCGACGGCTGAGCCCCTGTTCCCTGCAAGCCTGCAAAGCCCCCCTCACGCATCCCGACGCCCCCGATGCGGTAATCTCGCCTCGCAATGACCGCGGACGAGGAACGCGAACAGAAGACGCGCAAGAGCCGAATCGACCCCAAGCTCGATGCTCGGGGCTGGCGGTGCTCCCCGCGGGGCGTCACGCCCCTGCGGCCAGCGTGGCGCACCGAGGAGGAGCCCACCGGGAACGGGCCCGCCGACTACGCCCTCTGGCTCGACAACCGGCTCGTGGGCGTGCTCGAGGCCAAGCGCCTCGCCGTCGATCCCCAGAACGTCCTGAGCCAAGCGCAGCGCTACTCGCAGGGCATTCCCAACAGCCCCTTCAACTTCGACGGCTACCGAGCCCCCTTCCTCTATTCGTCGAACGGCGAGGGTGTCTGGTTCCGGGACGCCCGCCATCCGATGAACCTCGCCCGGCCCGTCGCCGACTTCCACACGCCCGGCGCCCTGCGCGAGCTGCTGGACAAGGACTACGACGCGGCGACGGCGCGGCTGCTCGCCCTGCCGAACGACCACCTCAAGCTGCGCCCCTACCAACGGGATGCCAACACCGCCGTCGAGAAGGCCCTGGCCCAGCGAAAGCGCCACATGCTCATCGCGATGGCGACGGGCACGGGCAAGACCTTCACCTTGGTCAACCAGATCTACCGACTCATGAAGTCGGGGGTGGCCCAGCGGATCCTCTTCCTTGTGGACCGACGAGCCCTGGCTGCCCAGGCCGTCCGCGCCTTCGCCTCCTTCGAGGCTGAGCCGGGACTGAAGTTCGACAAGGCCTACGAGGTCTACAGCAGCCGCTTCCAGCGTGGCGACCTGGATGATGAGACCAGCAAGGAGAAGTTCGATCCCAAGCTCCTCCCCACCGAGTACCTGACCAACCCGAAGCCGGGGCAGGCCTTCGTCTACGTCTGCACCATCCAGCGCATGGCGATCAACGTCCTGGGGCGCAACGCGGTGCTCGGCTCCGAGGAGACGATTGACGAGGACGCCGATCAGCTCGACATCCCGATCCACGCCTTCGACCTGATCGTCGCCGACGAATGCCATCGCGGCTACACGTCGTCGGAGCAGTCGGTGTGGCGCAATACCTTGAACCACTTCGACGCGGTGAAGGTCGGGCTCACGGCGACCCCTGCATCACACACGACCAGCTACTTCCAGCACCTCGTCTACCGCTACGACTACCGGCACGCGGTCCGCGACGGCTACCTCGTGGATTACGACGTGGTCACCATCAACTCGAACGTGCGCATGAACGGCGTGTTCCTGAAGCCGGGCGAGCAGGTCGAGAAGGTCGATCCCACCTCCGGAGCGAAGCAGCTCGACCTGCTGGAGGACGAGCGGCACTTCGAGACCGCCGAGATAGAGGCCAAGGTCACCGCGCCCGACTCCAACCGGAAGATCATCGAGGAGGTGAAGAAGTACGCGGACGCCCACGAGGCCCGGAACCACCGCTTCCCGAAGACC
>JACRCT010000545.1 GCA_016218885.1 Deltaproteobacteria bacterium
CGGATGAACTTGCCGGGCACCGAGCCGCCGTAGGTCCAGAAGGTGTAGAAGGTCCCGGGCGAGATCTCCTTGACGATCTCCTGGACCTCCAGCTCCACGACCACCTTGGCCGGGGCCTTGCGGTTGGTCGGAGGAGGGACGAACGGCGGCGGGGTCGGGTCCGCCTTGATCACCGGCAGCTCGGCGGCCGAGACGCCCAGGGGAAGTACGAGTGTGGCGAAGCAAACAACCAGCGCCCGGTGGAGACAGCTCCTCAGAATCGATCTCATTCTCGCTCCTACGGTTGGAGTCATGCTCCGTGTTTCCCGCCGATAGCCGGTGGCTCCGTATGACAGCTGTCATCAGGAGCACAGCGCTCCGGATGACGCCGATCACCCTCGGCCAGGAATGCCGGCGCGGTGGTCCGGGGAGGCCGGAGCTCGCACGACTGGCCGAAGCCCCCGGAATTTCGTACCTTCCCGCACCCGAGGGACCCCATGAACTCCACCTGTCCGCCCTTCCGTATCAAGGTCGTCGAGCCGATACCGGTCACCACCCGCGAGATCCGCGAGGCCGCGCTGCAGCAGGCTGGCTATAACCTCTTCCGCGTCCCCGCGCAGAAAGTGGGGATCGACCTACTCACCGACTCCGGCACCGGGGCGATGAGCGCTGCGCAGTGGGCCCACGCCTTCGAGGCGGACGAGGCCTACGCTGGAGCCCAGAGCTTCCAGCGCTTCGAGCGCACGGTCCGCGCGATCACCGGGATGGAGCAGGTCCTCCCCGTTCATCAGGGCCGGGCAGGCGAGCGCATCGTCTTCGAGGTGGTGGTCCGGGAAGGAGATCTCGTCCCCTCCAACCATGCCTTCGACACCACCCGCGCCAACCTGGAGCGGCGCGGCGCGAGGGTGATCGACATCCCCCATCCGTCGTCCAGGGATCCGCTCGCGCCTGCGCCGTTCAAGGGCGACATCGACCTGGAGCGCCTGGAGGAGATCCTGCGCACCTCGACGTCCCGGATCCCGCTGGTGCTGATCACCGTCACCGACAACACCGGTGGGGGTCAGCCCGTCCAGCCGTCCAACGTCGTCGCCGCGGCCAGGTTGTGCAAGCAGCACGGGATCCCGATGTGGATCGACGCCGCTCGCTTCGCGGAGAACGCGGGCCTCGTGCTGGAGCGCGATCCGGAGAGCCGCGGGCGGTCACCCCGGGAGATCGCCCGGCAGATCTTCGATCTCGCCGACGGCGCCCTGATGAGCTGCAAGAAGGACGGCATGGCGAACATCGGCGGCTTCGTGGCCCTGCGCAGCCGCGAGCTCTACGAGCGCCTGGCCGAGGTCACGATCGCCACCGAGGGCTTCGTCACCTACGGCGGCCTGGCAGGCCGTGACCTCGACGCCATCGCGACGGGGCTCGAGGAGGCGCTCGATCCCGGTTACCTGACACACCGCCTGGGACAGGTCCGCCACCTCCACGCGAGCCTCACCGCCCTCGGGATTCCTTGCGTCACGCCCCCTGGCGGGCACGCGGTCTTCGTGGACGCGGGGGCGCTCCTCCCCCACATCCCGGCGGATCGCTTCCCCGGCCACTCGCTCGCCCTGGAGCTCTACCGGGAAGCCGGGATCCGCTCCTGCGAGATCGGCACGCTGATGTTTTGCGGAGGCAAGGATCCGAAGCCGCCCGACAGCGAGCTATTACGCCTCGCCCTGCCCAGGCGCGTCTACGAGACAGCCCACCTCGACTACGTCGCCGCGGCGCTGGGTCGGATCCGCGGGCGGGCGCGCGAGCTGCCCGGCTACCGCATCCTCGAGGGCCACGGGCCGCTGCGTCACTTCACGGCGAGGCTGGAGCCGGTGCCGGCCTGAGACTCGGCCTTCTCCTCGTCGAGGAGCGGCGCCGGGGCGGAACCGGCCATGCGCTCGGGGCCCAGACGATCGAGCAGCCGCAGGAGCCCATCGAGGATCGTGAAGGGGTGCGGCGGGCACCCTGGGATGAAGAGGTCGACCGGGACCACCGAGCTCGCGCCGCCCATGACCTCCTCGTGCCCGGCGAAGGGCCCCCCCGAGATGGCGCACGCTCCGACGGCGATGACGATCTTCGGCGGCGGCACCGCCTCGTAGGTCTTCCGCAGCGCGAGCTCCATGTTCCGGGTGACGGGGCCCGTGATGAGCAGCCCATCGGCGTGACGCGGCGAGGCCACGTACTGGATCCCGAAGCGCCCGAGGTCGAAGACCACCGTCCCCAGCACGTTGACGTCGGACTCGCAGCCGTTGCAGCCGCCGGCGCTCACCTGCCGCAGCTTCAGTGAGCGGCCGAACAGCCGGAGCATCTTCTCGTCGAGCGCCCGGGCCCGCTCGAGTCCCCCCTTACCAACGACCAGCTCCTCGCGCCGGCGCACGGACAGCCTGTGGTCGGTGGTGAAGCGGATCGCTCCCTCCGGACAGGCGCCCGTGCACTCGGGGCAAAACAGGCAGCGCCCGAGATCTAGGCCGATCCCATCGGCGTCACGCCGCACGGCCGCGGCGGGGCAGGCCTCGACGCACTGCCGGCAGCCATCACGGCACTTGCCCTGATCGACGAGCGGGAGACCGCGGAACCGATCCGGGAGCATCGGTGGAACAGCCGGGTACGCCGCCGTCCTATGGCCCTGCCTCAGTCGTGAGAGGAGAACGCGCCACATGTCTGCACCTACAGGTCGTGTCCGCAGTAAGACAGGTTGAAGCTCTTGTTGCAGAGCGGGAAGTCGGAGATCTGCTGGTCGCGCAGGGCCATGGCCAGCCCCGTCCAGTTGTGGAACGAGGGATCCACCACCTTGTAGGCGGTGAAGCGGCCCAGATCGTCGGTGATGGCGACATGGCAGATCTCCCCTCGCCAGCCCTCCACCATCGACACCGCGAACCTCGCCCCCCTGGGTCTCGAACCCTGCCTCATGACGGGGCCCCGCGGCAGCTCGCCGAGCTGCGTGTGCACGTAGTCGATGGACCGCTCGACCTCGAGCCACCGCACGAACGCTCGGGCGAAGACGTCGCCCGACTCCGCGACAGACAGCGGGAGGTGGACGAGCCGGAAGATCCCTGTGGGGTGGGTCTTGCGCACGTCGCGACGCAGGCCGCAGGCCCGGGCCGCCGGGCCCACGAGGCCGAGCTGGGCGGCGGTCTCCGGGCTGACTCGCCCCGTGTCCTCGAACCTCGCCATCACGGTCGGCGTCGTCCAGAGGAGCTGCACGGCGCCGCGGACGTCGCGCTCGGCTGCGTCCAGCCGCCCGATCAGCTCAGCGACGCGGGCCGCGTCGGCGTCGAACAGGACACCGCCAGGCCGGACGAGCCCGCGCCCGAAGCGGCTCCCGCACAGCACGGCGGTCATGTTGAGGAAGTCACCGCGCAGCCGCCCACAGTACGACGCCGTGGGAAGGAACCCGACGTCTCCGGCGAGCGCGCCCAGGTCGCCCGTGTGGTTCGCGAGGCGCTCCAGCTCCAGCGCGATGCCGCGGAGCGCGCAGGCCCGGGGGGTCGCATGGATCCCCGCGAGCGCCTCGACCAGCTGGCAGTAGGCCGTCGCGTGGCCGATGGAGGTGTCTCCCGCGAGGGTCTCCATC
>JACRCT010000030.1 GCA_016218885.1 Deltaproteobacteria bacterium
TCGGTGAGAAGGCCGACGACCCACTGCAGATGTACCTCTCGGACGTCTACACCATCTCCTGCAACCTCGCCTCGCTGCCTGGGCTGTCCATCCCCTGCGGCTTCACTTCCGGGGGCCTGCCCATCGGCCTGCAGGTGCTCGGACGACCCTTCGACGAGTCGACGCTCTTCCGCGTCGGTCACTCTTTCGAGCAGGCGACCGACTGGCATCGACGACGCCCGACGCTGGCCTGAAAGGAAGATGCATGGAGTACGTCCCGGTCATCGGCCTCGAGGTGCATGCGCAGCTGCTCACGCGCTCGAAGATCTTCTGCGGCTGCTCGACCGAGTTCGGCGCGCCTCCCAACCACCACACCTGCCCGATCTGCCTGGGGATGCCGGGCGTGCTGCCGGTGCTCAACCGGCGCGTGGTGGAGCTGGCGGTGCGCACCGGGCTGGCGCTGGGCTGCGAGATTCGCGCGCTCAGCCAGTGGGCACGCACGAACTACTTCTATCCCGACTTGCCCAAGGGCTATCAGATCTCCCAGTACGAGCTGCCGCTGTGCGAGCACGGCACGCTCCCCATCGACCTCCCAGGGGGCGCGGGCGAGAAGCGGGTGCGGATCAAGCGCATCCACATGGAGGAGGACGCCGGCAAGAACATCCACCAGGCGGGCGGAGCCGCGGCTGGGACGAGCCTGGTCGACTTCAATCGCGCGGGAGTGCCGCTGGTGGAGATCGTCTCCGAGCCCGACCTCGGCTCGCCCGAGGAGGCGAGCGCCTACCTCAAGGGGCTGCGTGACGTCCTGGTGACCCTGGGGGTGTGCAACGGCAACATGGAGCAGGGCAGCTTCCGCTGTGACGCCAACGTCTCGGTGATGCCCGCTGGCGCCACCGAGCTGGGCACGCGCACCGAGCTCAAGAACATCAACTCCTTCCGCTTCGTGCGCGAGGCGCTCGACTTCGAGATCAAGCGGCAGATCGAGGTCCTGCGCTCCGGCGGGAAGGTCGTGCAGGAGACCCGCCTCTACGACCCTGACGCGCGGCGCACCCAATCCATGCGTTCCAAGGAGGAGGCGCACGACTACCGCTACTTCCCCGAGCCCGACCTGCAGCCCCTGCGGCTCGACGCGGGGTGGATGGAAGAGATCCGCACGGGACTGCCTGAGCTTCCGCGCGACCGCATGCTTCGCTTCGAGCGCCAGTACGGGCTGCCCCGCGAGGACGCCCAAGCGCTCACCTGTGACGTGGACCCCGCGGTGGGCGTGCTCTTCGACGAGGTGATGCGCCGCTACGGCGATGCCAAGAAGCTCGCGAACTGGTTCCGGGGAGAGCTCTTCCGCGCCCTCAAGGACGGCGAAGCGCGCCTCGATGAGCTGAAGCTCACGAGCGAGGCGTTTGCCGCCCTGCTGGGCTTGGTGGATTCGGCGGCCATCTCCCTCAACGCAGCCAAGGAGGTCTTCGCGACGCTGCTGAAGGAGGGTGGCGACCCCGCGAAGATCGTCGAAGCCCGCGGTCTGCGGCAGGTCTCGGACACCCAGGAGATCGAGCGGGTGATTGACGAGGTCATCGCCCAGCACCCCGACGAGGCGACCCGCTACCGCAGCGGGAAGAAGCAGCTGCTCGGCTTCTTCACTGGCCAGGTGATGAAGGCCATGAAGGGCAAGGGGAACCCGGTGCTGGTCAACCAGACCCTCCAGCGCAAGCTGGGGAGCAGCTGACGTCTCCCTCCTCCCCATCATGAGCCCCGGTGACCCCACCCGCCGAGGCTCCAGATCTGGCGATTGGCGCTCGGAGAGGTTGGCGTGAACGTGTGTGCTTGCAGGGTCATGTTGTGCCTTGCCTGCCTGCTGGCGGGGGCCTGCCAGACTGCGAGGAAGGCGAGAGCACTAGACAACGTCACCGTCGAGAGCTTGCTGTTGAAGCCGCAGGGCTTCTTCATCCTGTCCCGGGAGAAGATCAACCTGCCGGACCTCCGCTCGCTTGGGGTTCCGGCCTCGGCTTGCGAAGCACTGGCCAGGAAGGAGGCCTTGAGCGAGCAACGGAGCAAGGTCCAGGAGGGCCTCGGTGCTACCCAGCGCGATATCGACCCGAAGGATGCTGGGGTGACGGCCGAGACGCTCGAGGAGCTGGAGCAAGCCGCGCGCAAGGCGGCGATTGGTGCTTGCGAGGAGCACCTGCGGGTCAGCCGCGGCGACCCCGAGACTACCCCAGCAGTTCTGCTGCACCTGGCGGAGCTCTACTATCAGCAGGAGTGGGACGAGCACTGCCTGGCCCTCCATGCATACGAGGAGCAGGCTGCGAACGGAATCGCTCCCCAGCCCTCCGAGCCCCGGTTCGCACCCCGGAAAGCACTGGGTCTTCTACGATCGCTGCTGCGCCAATTCCCGACCTGGAGCATGAACGACGCCGCCCTCTACCTGAGCGGGCTCTGTCTGGAACGGCTCGGCGAGCCTGAGCTGAGCCGCGATGCCTTCCAACAGCTTGTGGAAGGCTGGCCGAACTCAGCGTACGCGCTCGAGGGCTGGCTGCGCTTGGGCGAATACTGGTTCGACATGCCGAACGAGCCCAAGGCGCTGGAGAAGGCGGCTGAGGCGTACGGAAGGCTCATCGCGCATCCGGACCACCGGTACTACGACAAGGCGCTCTACAAGCTGGGGTGGACCTGGTACCGGCTCGACGCCTTCGAGAAGCTAGTAGACGTCTTCACCCGGCTGGTGGACTTCGTCGACCGTGGCTCTCGCATGGAGGACTCCAACCTGCGTGACGAGGCTCTCCAGTACATGGCCTTGTCCTTCGCAGACGAGAGGTGGGGCTCCATCGAAAAGGCCGAGCTGCACCTGGCCGGGATCGGCCCACGGCCGTGGGCCCAGGAACTCTGGAACCGCATCGCTCGAGTCCATTCCGATCTCGCGAGGCCCGACTTGGCTGCCCAGGCAAAGGCCCGGGCCGAAGCCATGGTGCCGAGCCACTGACCACGTGCACGCGCTGGACGAGCGCTTCCACAGTCCTCCGTCGCTCGCACTATTCGCTTCCCAGGAGCTTGGTGTCGGGCGCAGCCAATCCCTTGGTCGACTTGGTGCCGAGTCACTTCAAGCGCTGCCTCTTGGTGGGCGCCGACTTCTCGGCCTGGTCCTCCGCGCCCGCCGTGGAGCCTCCCGACGAAACGGAGGAGGGGGCGGCGTTCGTGGCAGCCGGCTTCGGCGCAAGCACCTTGGTTTTAGTGGGGGCGGCGCCCGTCCCTCGCGTATCGATTTCGCCAATGCCTGTGCCGCCCTGCGTTTCCTGACTGGGAGACTTGCTGCCGCCGAGCTTCGACAGGGCGTCGAGCCCGAGGCGACGAAGTTCCGAATCGAGCTGCTTCTTTTTCTCGAGATTGGCATCGGGATCGGGCTCCACTTTGGCGCGCACGGGCTTGGCCGTGCGATCGAGCGTCGGGCCGCCCTTGGTGCCCAGGGACCCCAAGCCGGTGCCCGGTCCACCGGTGCTCACGACCTTCGCCTGAGGAGGCTGACTTGCCTGCTGCGGAACCTCCGTGCCAGGTACCGCATTGACCGGAGAGGGCTGCGGAGCCGGGTCCAGCGTCGCCTGCTGCTGCGCCGGGCCTCGCTCCTCGTTGGCGTCGGCCTTCGGCTCCTGCGCGAGCGCTCCCTTGAACTCCTGGCCCAGCGCGGTCTCGTCTGTGTTCTTGCTCAGAGCTGCCGGAGCCTGCGCCGGCCCTCCCAGAATCCCCCAGGCGATCGCCGTGGTCGCCGCGAGGGCCGCGACCGCCGCCGCCGCGCCAATCCCCTTGGCGGTGCCGGAGGACATGAGCCGATCGAGCTCGACGAGGGCAGCCGTGGCGTCCGCAGGCCGCTCCGAGAGCCTCTCCGCGAGCAGGCGCGCAATGAGGCGCCGCAGCCGAGCCGGCACACCCGGAGGCAACGTCGCCTCGCCAGGGACGCCCGTCGCCAACGCCTCGTAGAGCACCACGCCCAGCGAGTAGAGGTCCGACCTCGCCTCGGTCCGACCCAGGCGCTGCTCGGGAGCCATGTAGCGCAGCGAGCCCAGCACGGCTGCCGACTCGGTGAGGGTGCTCGACCCGTCGAAGCGGGCGATGCCGAAGTCGCATAGCTTGGGCCCGTTCGGGGAGAGCAGGATGTTGCCCGGCTTGATGTCGCGGTGGACGAAGCCACGGCGATGTACCTCGGCGAGGGTGGCGAGCAGGCTGCGGGCGAGCTCCTCGACCTCCGCCGCCGGCAAGGGCCCCCTGGCGATGCGGGCGCGCAGGTCTTCGCCGGGCACCCGCTCCATGGAGTACCAGCAGAAGCCGCGCTCTTCGCCCTCGGCGAAGATGCGCACCACGCCCGGATGGTCGATGGCACGCAGCGCTGCAGCCTCGCGCCGAAACCGCGTGCGCAGCTCGGGCTCGGCGGCCAGCAGCGCCGCCAGGACCTTCACGGCGCACGGGCCCTGCGGCCCCTCGGCCTCGTAGACCACGCCCATCCCGCCGGCGGCGAGCCGCTTGGCGAGCCGATACTCGCTCAGGCTCTCGCCGGTCAGGTCTAGGTCCGGCCAGAGGCGAGCGGTGCCCGGCGCGGTGTCGACGCGCGTGAGATCGACCTGCACGCCGCAGTGGGTGCAGGGCACGACGCCGTCACCCGGCCCCTTTGGCAGTGGCGTACGGCAGGAGGGGCACAGGAAGTTCATGCGATCACCAGTGCACAGACGCGCGGGCGCGGCCCGTTAGCCGAACAGGTCGATGCCGTACTCCTCGATCTTGCGGTCCAGCGTGGGCCTGGAGATGCCCAGCGCCTCCGCTGCGGCGGACTTCACTCCCCGCGCGCGTCTGAGTGCCAGGGCCACCTGCTCGCGCTCGAGCGTGCGGACGAGATCGGCGAGGGTCCGGCCGGCCTCGGCCCGCACCTCGGTGCCGATAGGCTCGGGAGCGACCACCTCGGACGGCAGGTCGGCCAAGCTGATAGGACCGGGATCGGGCTTGAGCACCAATGCGCGCTCGATGGCGTTGGCGAGCTGGCGCGCGTTCCCCGGCCAACGGCAGTCGGAGAGCGCCTTCTTCGCCTCATCGGTGAATCCCTCGGCGCGACGGCCGAGCGCGGCGCCGATGCGCGTCAGGAAGCGCTCGGCCAGGGCAAGCACGTCCTCGCGCCGCTCCCGCAGCGGCTTGAGATCGATGCGCAGGACGTTGAGGCGCCAGAACAGGTCCTCGCGGAACTGGCCCTCCTTGACCCTCGCACCAAGATCGCGATGCGTGGCGACGACGACGCGCACGTCCACCGGGTTGGGGCCGCGTCCGCCCAGCCGGACCACGACCCGCTCCTGGAGGACCCGTAGAAGCTTGACCTGCAGCGCGAGCCCAAGCTCGCCGATCTCGTCCAGGAAGAGGGTGCCGCCGTCGGCCTGCTCGAACACGCCTTCGCGCGCGCTCGCGGCCCCGGTGAAGGCGCCCTTCTCATGCCCAAAGAGCTCGGACTCGGCCAGCTCGGCGGGGATCGCTCCGCAGTTGACCGCCACGAAGGTCCCGCGAGCTCGGGGCCCCAGGCGATGGATGGCGCGGGCGATCTCCTCTTTGCCAGTGCCGGTCTCGCCCGTGATCAGGACGGTGGAAGGGACCGCAGCTGCCGCGCGCGCCAGCCGCAGCGCTTCGCGCATGGCAGGGCTCTCGGCCACCGGCAGCGCATCCCCTCCGGCAGAGGACGAGGGCGCCGAGCGGGTCTCGCGCGCAGGGCCGAGGGCAGGTCCGGCGACCGAGGCCAGGGCACCGGCGAGGGCGATCTCGGCGTCGTCGAAGGCGCGCTCGCGCACCAGGCACAGGGCTCCCGCCGGCACCCCGCCCCAGAAGAAGGGGGCGCAGAGCACCTCGCCGGGGCGCAGGCGAAGCCGGGTGGTCTTCTCGTCCCGCTCGGGATCGGCCTGCGTCTCCGGGAGTGCGAGCGGGCGGGCCTCGCGCAGGGCCGTCTCGACCAGCTCCCGACCCACCGAGACGCTCGTCCCGGCAGGCCGGGCCAGCATCGCTCGCGGGGGCCGTCCGGGAGAGGCGAGGACGATCGCCACCGCGCGGGGCGAGAGCGCCTTCAAGGCGCTCTCGGCGACGAGCTCGGCAGCATCCTCGGGCGATCCGGCAAGGGCCGCGCGCAGCGCCAGCTCTCCAGCCTTCTCCAACATGCGGGTGTCAGGCTGGGGGCTGCCCCCGCGAGCACCGGCGACCCCGGTGCGGGTCAGGACGAGCGTGGACTCGCCATCTCGCGCCGGGACGGCCTCGAAGGAGGGCTCGTACACGAGCACCGTCTCGCCGATGCCGATCTGGTCCCCGGGTTGGAGCGGCGCGGGCGCCTCCAGGCGAGACCCATTGAGGAAGGTCCCGTTGCGCGAGCCCAGGTCGCGCAGGCGATAGCCGCCCTCGGAGGCTGGCTCGAGCGCGCAGTGCTCGCGCGAGACCTTCTCGTCGAGCAGGTGGAGCTGGGCTTCGAGGGAGCGACCGACCACCAGGGCCCCCTCGAGGTCCCGGCAGAGCCCGCGGCGCGGGCCAAATAGAGCGACGATGCGTGGCACGAGCCCGATTGTAGCGGTATCGGCGATCCGCTATCAGCTTTCAGCTATCACTCGGCCTTTCCCTTCCCGGCTGATAGTCACTGCCCACGGCTGGCAGCTGCCAGCCGGCACCCCGCGGAGGTCTGCGATGAAGCCCCTGCACCCGGTCTACTTCCAGGACGAGAAGCTGCGCCTCATCGACCAGCGCCTGCTGCCCGGCGAGGAGCGCCACCTCGCCTACGAGGATCCCGCGGAGGTGGCCAAGGCCATCACCGACATGGTGGTGCGCGGCGCGCCGGCCATCGGGATAGCGGCCGCCTTCGGCGTCGCCCTCGCAGCGCGAGAGGCGAGTCGGCTCCCCGTTCCCCTGCGCGCGGCCCACCTGGCCAGCGCCGCGCGGATGCTCAAGGCAGCCCGCCCCACCGCCGTGAACCTGGCTTGGGCGGTCGACCGCATGCTTCGGGCCCTGGAGCCGCGTCTCGAAGAGCCGGACCTCCATCGCGCGGCGCTGCTCGAAGCCGAAGCCATCTTCCACGAGGACGTGCAGGCCTGCCAGGCGATCGGGCGCCACGGAGCTGCCCTGATCCCCGATGGCGCGACCGTGCTCACCCACTGCAACGCCGGGGCGCTGGCCACCGGCGGATATGGGACCGCGCTGGGAGTCATCCGCGGCGCGGTGGAGGCGGGCAAGAAGGTCCGCGTCTTCGCCGACGAGACTCGGCCCTACTTGCAGGGCGCACGGCTCACCACCTGGGAGCTGGCGCGCGACGGCATCGACGTGACCCTGCTATGCGACAACATGGCGGGGCACCTGATGCAGCGCGGGGAGATCACCTGCGCGGTCGTGGGCGCTGACCGGATCGCGCGCAACGGCGACACCGCCAACAAGATCGGCACCTACACCGTGGCGCTCTTGTGCCGCGAGCATGGGTTGCCCTTCTACGTCGCCGCGCCTCTCTCGACGATCGACCTGGCGATGGAGTCGGGTGATCGAATTCCCATCGAGGAGCGCTCCTCTGACGAGGTGACCTCCATCGGCGGCCAGCGCTTCGCCCCCGTGGGCGTCAAGGCCCGCCACCCCGCCTTCGACGTGACGCCGGCGCGCCTCATCGCGGGCATCGTCACCCCCCGTGGTGTCGCCCGGCCTCCCTTCGAGCAGAGCCTGCCTGCGCTCTTTCTCTAAAGACCGGACATGGCGGGCACAAGGCCTGCCCTCCCTTGATCGCATGGGCGATCGCGCAGCCCGCCCCCGATCGGCAATTGCGTCGTCCGAGCCACGCGCGTCAGCAAGTGGGTACGTGCTCTGTAGGCCGTCGCGCTATCATCCGGCCTTCGACGCGCCGCCCTTTGGCATCGCTCGGAAATGAATGCACCATCTCAGGGCTCAAAGATGCCGGCGACTGAAGTCGCGCCTGAGGTTGCGAAGCCCGCCTTCGCGGGCTTGGCTTCGCCGGCGCAGGGAGACTTCATGACTGGTATCTCTGGACGTCGGTTGCCGTGCGCCATCGCGCTCTTCGCCCTCCCCCTGGCCCTCGTCGGATGCAGCAAGGGCTGCACGGGTAGCAAGTCCCCAGGCTCGAGCGAGCTCAAGATCGGCCTGGTCACCGACGTGGGTGGCCGCGGAGACCAGTCGTTCAACGACGGCGCCCTGCGCGGGCTCGAGACCTGGGCCAGCGGCAAGCGCTACACCACTCGCGGCTACGAGGCGCTGCCCGTCGCCGAGCTGGCCCAGACCATCCCCGACGATCTTCGGGCGAGCGGGCAGATCAAGCCGCTCGGCATCGAGCCGGTGGTGCTGCAGGCCA
>JACRCT010000550.1 GCA_016218885.1 Deltaproteobacteria bacterium
CCAAGCGCGGCCCGAAGAAGCCGAAGAAGAAGAAACCATTCGATCCCAAGCATCCTCATGTATCGACCGCGCGTCTCCTTGCTGCTCGGCGTTCGAGGAAGTCGAAGAAATAGCGGGAGGGATCACCTTGGAAGGGCTGGTTTATAGACCGTCCTACGTAACTAGCCGACATCCCTCCTCCCACGGCCGGGTTCATGGGCAAGCTGCTGGTTTTCTGCGCCGCCATCGAGACCCAGCAGAACGCCTTGGCAATCGTCGGCGTGATCACCTCCGCCATCGGCGCCGCCTCGCACCTGCGCGTCGTGGTGCACTTGACTTCCACGCGCCCGAGCCCGAGCTCGGGGTGCCCGAGCCGCGCGCCACTGCCCTCGACGGATCGCTCGCACAAGGGTTGGGTCCGGACCGCGTCCTCGAGCTGGCCCGGCTTGGGGCGAACCTGTTGTTCTGGCCGAGCCGAAGCCTTGAGGTCGCTGGCAGGATCCCAGGGCCACCACCACCGCCTCAGCTCGCGCTCTTATCAGCCCCGTCCTGCTGCTGACTCACCCCGCGTCTGCCCTTGCTCCGCGCCCGCCTCGGTTCAGTTCCTCCTGCGCCCAGACGACCGGGGCGGGGGCACGGGCGTCGGCATGATCCACAGCCCTGCCCCTCAGAGAGGCCGCAGCTCCTCCCAAAGAGCCCGCGCATCCGGTGCTCGAGAGCGGTGCGTCTCATGCGCTTCTGCAACCCCGTCCATGCAGACGCGCACGCCTATGGGAAGAGTCGTCACGAGCGCTATGTGGGCAAGAGCGGCAAGGTACGCAAGCGAGCACGTCAGCTGCCTCGCTAGGAGGTGACGATCAATCGCCGGACCGAGCCCGACCGCTGAGGCGCGAGCCGCGCGAGGCGCCAGGCCGGCGTCGCAATGGGCTGTTGCGCCAAGGACTTGCGACGACGCCCGGCGAAGCGCATCGGCGGGCCCGGCGGCGGGAGGCGATTGTTCGTCACCTCTCGAGTGGTCCGTGGTCATCCGCGACCACATCCGACTCACCGTAGTCGGCTTCACGCTTCCGGACCGACGCCGAGCCCCACTTGCGCCGGCGATCGGGAGGCCTGTAGCCTCCGTGTCCATCTCAAGCCTCGGAAACCCCGCCAGAGCGGGATTCCGGACTCGGCCGATCGGCGCCGGAAACGGCTGGGTGGGGCGGGGTCGATGCGAGGTCCTCGGCGCAGAAGGCCCCTTCTCTTTCCTGGGCGCGGCCCCCCCTTCGCATACTGCCGCTCAGGGGGGGAGAGCCGCGCTGAAGACTTCATGGAGGCCTCATGTCACGCAATCGTCTATTCGCCGCCACCGCGGTGCTCGCCTTGGCGACGCTGACCGGCAGCTGTGATTGCGGCAGCGGTTCGGTCACTGGCGACGACCCCGCCAGCGGCGATGCCCGGGTCCCGGCCCCGGACAGTGACTACATCCTGGTTCCCCCCCCGGACACCGGGAGCAGCCGCGGCTGCACCACGAGCAGCGAGTGCGCCGGGGAAACCTGCTTCGCGGGCATCTGCTGCCACGCCGCCGCCGCTGTGTGCGGCTCGGTCTGCTGCGCGGCCGGGACCACCTGCCTGTTCAACCAGTGCGTGACGCCGGGGAAGGCCTGCTACACCGCGGCGGAGTGCGGCTCCGACGAGTACTGCGAGACTGCGCTCGGGATCGGCCCCGCGCCCGGCGATCCCGTGGACGCCGGGCTCTGCACCCAACCCCCGCCCCAGACCGGGCGCTGCCTGGCCCGCCCCGCGGTCTGCTCCCCAGGAGTCGACGCGGCCTGCGTGCGGGCCTGCGAGTACCGGCCCGACCCGGAGGCGGCCCTCGATGCGGTGCCGCGCTGGAGCTGGGGGCCCGTCGCCGAGACCTTCCCCGATTACACCGACATCTGGTCCACCCCCGTGGTGGGGCGCCTCTTCGACAGCAATTGCGACGGCAAGGTGGACGAGCTCGACCCGCCCAACGTGGTGTTCGTCTCCGGCAACGCGGCCGGCACCTGCTGCGGGTGCCTGAAGGCCGCCGACGGCGGGGTCCTGGTGCCCAGCACCTGCCACACCGGAGTGCTTCGGGCCCTCGACGGGCAGAGCGGCCGGGAGCTGTGGTCGCTCGACAAGCTGCCGGGCTCGAACGGGTTCATGGGCCTCTCCCTCGCCATCGGCGACCTGCTCCCCGACCCGGCCGAGCCGCGCATGGAGATCGCCGCGATCACCGCCGAAGGCTTCCTGGTGCTCGTCAGCGGCAGCGGGGAGCTGCTCAAGAAGAGCGATCTGCCCATCCCCAACGCCGAGGCGACCAGCAGCTTCGGCTGGGGTGGCGGCCTGGCCATCGCTGATATGAACGGCGACGGCAAGCCGGAGATCGCCTTCGGGCCGCACGTCTTCTCGCTGGAGACCGGCGACCTCCTGCTCAAGTTCACAGGCCGCGGCGGAACCGGGGGCTCCTCCGCCCTGAGCACCTTCGCCGACATCGACGGCGATGGGCTGAGCGAGCTGGTGGTGGGCAAGGCCGCCTTCCACTGGCCGGACGGCGCGGTGGTGTGGGTGCGCACCGATCGCCCCATCCCCGCGGCGGACGGCGGGGTGGGCAAGGTCTTCCCCGAGGGCTTTCCCGCGGTCGCGGACCTCGATCAGGACGGGGAGCCGGAGGTGGTGGTGGTCGCCGCCGGGCACGTCTTCATCCTGCGCGGCAGCGATGGCAGCAACGCCGTGGCGCCCCTCCTCCTCGAAGGGGCCGACGTCACCGGCGGCGGCCCGCCGACCGTCGCCGACTTCGACGGTGACGGCAAGCCGGAGATCGGCGTGGCCCAGGAGTTGGTCTACTTCGTGCTCAAGCCCACCGTGCCCGCCCCCGGACAAATCAGCGGGGTGAGGGTGCTGTATCGCAAGCCCAACCACGATCTCAGCTCCTCGGTCACCGGGTCGACGGTCTTCGACTTCGAGGGCGACGGGCGGGCGGAGGTGATCTACGGCGACGAGTGCTTCCTGTGGGTCTTCGACGGGGAGAAGGGAGGGGTGCGCTTCGCCACCTCCCGCACCTCCTTCACCGCCACCGAGGCCTCGCTGGTGGCGGACGTGGACGGCGACGGGCGAGCGGAGATCGTGCTGGTCTCCAACGGGGCCAGCCCCAGCGGTTGGAAATGCCTGGACGCACAGGGCGTCCCGGTGGAGGTCGACGGGGTCACCTGGCAGCCCGGGCCCACCGCGAGCAAGGCCTACCGCGGGATCACCGTCTTCGGCGACCGGGCTAAGGGCTGGGTGGGCACCCGCGCGCTGTGGAATCAGCACACCTACCATGTGACCGGCATCTGCGATGACCGCGACAGCGCCTGTCCGGCCTCCTCGCATTACGGCCAGATCCCCTCTCACGAGCCGAAGAGCTGGTCCAAGCCCTGGACCAACAACTTCCGGCAGAACGTGCAGGACGAGGGGGTCTTCGATGCCCCCGACCCCACGGTCTCCGTGTCGGCGGAGTGCAGCGACCCGCTGCGAATCACGGTGGCGGTGCGCAACGCCGGGCAAGCTTCGCGGCCCGCCGGGGTGGCGGTGGCGGTCTTCGTGGAGGAGGCGGGCGGGACACGGCAGATCGCCACGACCTCCACCACCCGGGCGCTGCTGCCCAGCCAGACCGAGCTGCTGATCGTCGAGCTGGAGGCGGGCTCCGGGGACCTGGCCTTCCACGCCAAGATCATCAACGACCCGGCCCATCCCACCTTCCACGAGTGCCGCACCGGCAACAACCGCAGCGAGACGATCGTCGCTCCCTGTCCGGAGTGACTTGTCGGCCGGCCCGGCCCACCCCCCAGCCCTGCTGCACGAGGTGGCGCGCACGCACCTGGAGACTTTCCTGGCCGAGCTGCTCCGGGATGCCATGACCGCTGGTCGGGTGGCCCTCGGCGTGGCTTGGACGGCCACCGCAGGTGGCTGGTCGACCTCAGGAGGCGATCTGCGCCGCCGAAGCCGGACCTCCCGCCAGTCCGATCCTGGCTTCTGCCTACCTGTGCGTTTCGAGGGCGGGGGCAGGTCCAGTGAAGCCTCGGCGGGGCACCGAGACTATCCTGCGCAGGCGGCCTGGCAGTTCTTCAAGGCCAACCCGCGGCCGTGAGCGGCTAGGTAGGTCCCCGGGGCCCGCCTCGCCGGGTCCCAGGGAAGCGCGAGGCTCTCGAGGTGCTCGAAGGAGGGCCCACACGTCAAGGCGATCGCGTGGGGCTCGATCCGGGTCCACCCCATCGACAGTCGCCGGAGCCTGCGCAGCAGCGGGCTCGCTCCCAGAGCGGCGAAGAGAGCGCGCCGGGTCGGCTCGGCCGGATGCCCGAGCTCGTCGAGGAGCGGAGCGAGCCCAGCCGACCGCTGCCTGGCGGGTCAGCACCCGGGGGTTGTAACGGGCGTCGAGACCCTTCAACGTGCGGGCACCATGCGCCGTTGGGCCCAGAAGATCCTCCAGGTCCGCGACCATCCCGAGGCCCAGGCCCGGGGGCTCGCGACCGGCTTCTTCTTCGCCGTGACCCCGTTCTGGGGCCTGCAGCTCGTCCTCGCGCTGACGGTCAGCCACCTCGTGCGCGGCAACAAAGTCCTGGCCGCGGCGATGACCGCGCTCAACAACCCCATCACCGCGCTGCCGCTCTACGGCCTGTGCTTCTTCCTGGGCCAGGTGATCCTCGGCGGCTCGGCCGAGGTGCCGGACTTCGCGGCGATGAGGGGCATGGCGGACCTCGTCCGCCTCGGGCCGGCCTTGCTCCTGCCGCTGCTCACCGGCACGACGCTGGTCGGCCTCGCTGGAGCGGCGGCGGTCTACTTCCTCTCGGGCCGGATCCTCGAGGCGCTCGCCGCCCGGTACGGCTCGCCTCCCGACGACGGGCAGCCCGGCAAGACGCAGGCCTGAGCCGGATGCACAAGCCGCCGCTCGGTCGCAGACGTCGTCAGCTCAATCGAGGGCCAGCTCATCCGGAGGCCTCGCGCCCGCGCACTGCTCGCAGAAGCAGACGCGGGCCCCCAAGGTCCCAGGGATCCCATCGGTCCCGTTGCCCAGCTCAGCGCTTGAGCGCAGCCGCGACCGCCGAGGCCAGTGGAGTGGCAGGACGGCCGATGAGCCGGCGCAGGTCGCCGCTGGAGTCGTCGAGCTCGCCGCGCGAGATGCCCAGATCCGAGTCGACCAGCAGACCGGCGTAGGCCTCGGGCAGCCCGGCGGCCTTCAGTGCCGCGAGGTACTGCTCAGGCGGCAGGTTCCGGTAGGCGACGGTCTTCCCCACCTGCCGCGAGACCTCGGCGGCCAGCTCGGCCATGGTGAATGGATGGTCGCCGGCCAGCTCGTAGGCCTTGTTCTCGTGGCCGGTGCCGGTGAGCACCGCCACCGCGGCCGCCGCGTAGTCTGCCCGGCTGGCTGCCGCGACGCGGCCCTCCCCGGCCGACCCGATGAGGGCGCTCTGCTGCAGCGCCGGGCCCAGGTTCTCGGTGTAGTTCTCGAGATACCAGCCGTTGCGCAGGAGCACGAACGCGAGCCCCGACTCGCGGAGCGCCCGCTCGGTAGCCTGGTGCTCGGCGGCGAGCTTGAGGCCGCTGGCCTCCCCGTGCAGGACGCTGGTGTAGCCCAAGAGCCGCACCCGGGCTTCACGGGCGGCAGAGATGACTGCCCGGTGTTGTGACACCCTGCGCCCCACCTCGCTCGAGGAGATCAGCAGCACCTTCTGGGCGCCGGCGAGAGCGGACGCGAGGGTCTCGGGCTTCTCATAGTCCGCAAGCCGCACCTGGACCCCTCGCGCCGCGAGGTCAGCTGCTTTCTCGGGGCTGCGCACCGCGGCCACCACCTGCTGGGCAGGCACCTTCTCGAGCAACGCTTCAATGACATGACGACCGAGCTTCCCGTTGGCACCCGTGACGACGAGCATCCGCGAAACCTCCTTCAAGGAGAACGCGCCATTGCGTCTCGGGCGTACCTTAACGGCGACACTCACTTGCCGAAAGTACCTACCCGTGGGTAAGGTACTGTCATGACCGAAAGGAAGAGAGCGGGCCGGTTGGCGGCGGCGATGGCGAAAATGGCGAAGGAGCGGGGGGACCTGTTCGCCACGGAATGCCCGTCCAGGAGCGTCCTCGACCACGTCACCAGCCGGTGGGGGGTGCTAGCGCTGATCGCGCTTCAGGACGGCACGCATCGCTTCAGCGAGCTGCGACGGAAGATAGGCGGGGTGAGCGAGAAGATGCTCTCGCAGACACTGCAGGCGCTGGAGAGGGACGGCCTGGTGCTTCGCGTGGCCCATCCGGTGATCCCGCCTCACGTCGACTACAGCCTGACACCAATGGGCAGCGAGGTCGCCGCGCACGTCGAGGCGCTCGCGGAGTGGATCGAGCAGAACATGTCCCGCATCGCCGCCGCCCGAGACCAGTTCGAGGCGGCGAAGGTCCCGTGCTCGCGGGTCAGGGACGCCTGACCCTACGGGACGAAGCTCTGGGACAGGACGAGTCAGGGAGCAGAGGGGCTGGGTTTCCCGCCCAGCGCAGTGCGCAGCTCCAAGCCCAGCGCGTCGAGCTGCTTCTGGTGCTGGGGAACGAGGCCCTCGGTGAAGAGCGTGGTGCAGACCCCGTCGATGGCGATGCCGTCAGCGGTCTGGGCGCCCTCGGCGCACCGCTGGGTGTCGGCGCGCACCGTGACGTCGAGCTCCCCTTCACGGGGAGCGAGCACGACCGAGTAGCGACGCCAGATTTGCGCCCCGACAGAGCGCGGAAAGGGCTTCTGGACGTCGATGAAGCCGTAGAGGAAGCCGGTGTTCTCCCAGCGCGTCTGCAGGATGCCGGTCTGCGGGTCGGCGTGGGCCACGCTCTGGCCGCCGACCACCAGCGCACGAGTCAGCGCCGCGATCGGGTCCTGCTGTGCGGGCGCGAGGAACTGGACCGGCCGACGGACCTGGGCCGGGTGGCAGGCGGCGAAAGCGACGAGCGCGAGCAGCACGATGCGGGGCATGTGACGATCCTCCAATGCGCGAAAGCGACGTTGTCGCCGCTTGGTCTATCACGCGCCGGAGCCGTCGAACCTGGAGATCTCTCTAGGGAATCCACCAGCCGATCGATTCCAACAGCCCGTTCCCGAGGCTCGGAGCGGATAGGAGAGGAACATCACATTCATGGGGAGGCGCCGGTGCGCTCGATTCCAAGGATGCTCGTCTTCGCGCTCGCGCTGACCGCATGCGGAGACCTCTTCAACGAGCCGCAAACCGCCGACGCCGGCGGGAAGGCCGGACGGGATGGCGCGACGGTCGTGGCCTTCGGGCCGACCGTGTGGCTGGTCGAGCCGGCCGAGGGAGCCAGCTTCACGAAGGGGCAGGAGGTGCCGATCCGGGCCGAGGCCTCCGCCTCGAGCCCGGCGCAGATCGTTCGCGTCGATCTCTCGATCGACGGAAAGACCGTCCACACCGCTTCCACCGGTCTGTGCGAGCACCACTGGGACACGAGCGCCGTGAGCGTCGGCAGCCACCGCATCGGGGTCATCGCCTTCGATGGTGGCGGCCACACCGCGAGCGCTGAACGAACGGTGACGATCGTCGAGAGGCAAGCGGGCGAGCCCATCGTCTCGCTCACAGCGCCCGTGTCCGGTGCCTCCTTCCCCTTGGGCAGCGAGGTGACGATCGCCGCGACTGCCAGCGCCGACGTCGGGCACGCGGTGGCCAAGGTCGAGCTCTTCCTGGACGGAGCGCTCCTAGTCGCCGACACCGCCGCTCCCTACGAGCACCTCTGGAGGACCGTTGGCAGCACGGTGGGCACCCATTCCATCCGCGCGTTGGTGACCGACGATGCGGGCAAGACTGCCGAGAGCGCCGTCTCCGTCACGCTCCTCGAGCGCCAGCCCGAAGACCCGATCGTCTCCCTGGTGGCTCCCGCCAACCAGACCTCGCTGCCGCTGGGGACCGATATCCACATCGTCGCGACGGCAGAGGCAGGGGCCGGCCGCTCGGTCGCCAAGGTGGAGCTCTTCGTGGACTCGGTCCTCCTGGTCGCCGACACCGCCGCCCCCTACGAGCACCTCTGGCAGACCGGGGGCAGCACCGCGGGCGCCCACACCCTCCGCGCGGTGGTGACCGACGACGCCGGCAAGACCGCCCAGAGCGAAGCCTCCATCACGCTCGTCGAGAACCAGCCGGAGGACCCGACCGTCTCGCTGGTGGCTCCCGCCGATCAGACCTCGCTGCCGCTGGGGACCGATATCCTAATCGTCGCCACGGCGGAGGCGGCCGCCGGTCGCACCATCGCCAAGGTCGAGCTCCTGGTCGACGGCGCGCTGCTGGCCACCGACACGAGCCTTCCCTACGAGCACCTGTGGCAGACCGCGGGCGGCACCGCGGGCACCCACACGATTCGTGCGGTGGCGACCGACGACGCGGGCAGGAGCGCCCAGAGCGAGGTCGAGCTCACCCTCGTCGACGTCACCGACGCGAGCCCGCCGGTCATCACCGGGTTCACAACGCAGCCCGACGACGGCGCGAGCGTGGGAGCGAGCGTGCGGGTCACGGTCAACGTCACCGATGACGTGGGCGTGGCCGCGGTGGGGCTATACGAAGGCGCCACCAAGCTGGGTGACTTCACCGGACCGGCACCGAGCTTCACTCTGTCCTGGGTGGCGAGCGAAGCGCGAGCCTTCGCTCTGCAGGTCAAGGCGAGGGACACCTCAGGCAAGGAGTCGACCAGCGCCGTCAAGACGTTCACGGTGGACGGCGCCTGGACCCCGCCCCCCGCA